>VGNK01000070.1 GCA_016866055.1 Chloroflexota bacterium
CCCGCGCCCGCGCTCATCCCGCGCGCGACGGCGGCTCCGCGTGTGCGCGCGGGCCGCAGCCTCAGCGCGGCAGCGGCGGGATCTCCGGGTTGCGCGTCGCGAGGATGTTGTCGAAGCGCATGCGCACGCGGTCCATCGGCACGTCGCGCGTGAGGATGTAGAACCGTTCGTCGCGGATCGCCTGGAGCACCTGCTCCGCGACCTCCTCGGGCGCGAGGCCGTGCGCGAAGAACGCGTCCCCCTCCGCGAGCCGGCGCTCGTACTCGTCCCCGCTCGGGCGGGCGCCCGGATCCCAGAGTACGTCCGGGCGGTTGCGGCCCGACGAGAAGATGCGCGTGTTGATGATCCCGGGGCAGAGCACCGACGCCTTGACCTTCGCGTTCATCTGGCCGAGCTGGTAGTAGAGCGCCTCGGTGATGCGCACGACCGCGTGCTTCGTCGTCCCGTAGATGCCCGCCGTCGGCCCGCTGAGCAGGCCGGCCATCGACGCCGTGTTGACGACGTGCCCCTCCTCACCGTGCTCGAGCATCAGCGGGAGGAACACCCTGATCCCGTGCACGACGCCCCAGACGTTCACGCCGAACGTCCATTCCCAGTCGCGCATCGAGTACTCCCAGAGCGGCCGCCCGCGCTCACCGAGGAAGTCGAGGTCGCCGGCGACGCCGGCGTTGTTGCAGACGACGTGCACGCGGCCGTAACGGTCGAGCGCCGCGCGCGCGAGCGCCTCCACGCTCGGCAGGCTCGCCACGTCGGTCGGGACCCCGATCACGTCGAGCTCGTTCGCGCGCATCGCGCGCACCGTCGCCTCGAGCGCGTCCTCCTGCACGTCGGCGAGCACGACCTTCATGCCCTCGCGCGCGAAGCGCTCGGCGAAGGCGCGACCCATCCCGCTTGCCGCCCCGGTCACCACCGCGACGCGTCCCTCGAACGCCTGCACCTCGCACCCCCTCGCGCGACCCGAGCATGACGGCAGGCCGTAGCGTACCCCGTGCGTGCGGACCGGGCCTATGATCCCCCGCGCTCTTCGCCCACCCAGCAAGCGGAGGCCTGCCGAAGGGGGTCCGCAGTGGCCAATCAGTACAAGTACATGCTCGACGAGTCCCAGATCCCGACCCACTGGTACAACATCGCGGCCGACCTGCCGAAGCCGCCGCCGCCGCCGCTCCACCCCGGCACCGGCCAGCCCATCGGCCCGCAGGACCTCGCCCCGCTCTTCCCGATGGGTGTGATCCTGCAGGAGGTCGCCACCGACCGCTTCGTCGAGATCCCGGAGCCGGTGAGCGAGGCGTACCGCCAGTACCGCCCGACGCCGCTGTTCCGTGCGCACGGTCTCGAGCGCGCCCTGCAGACGCCCGCGCACATCTACTACAAGTACGAGGGCGCCACCCCGGTCGGCTCGCACAAGGTGAACTCCGCGATCGCGCAGGTCTACCTCAACAAGCAGGAAGGCGTGCGGCGGATCGCGACGGAGACCGGCGCCGGGCAGTGGGGCTCGGCGCTCGCCTACGCGTGCCAGATGTTCGGCATCGAGCTCAAGGTCTACATGGTGCGCGTCTCGTACGAGCAGAAGCCCTACCGCAAGGCGTTGATGCGCGTGTACGGCGCGGAGGTCGTGCCGAGCCCGAGCCCGGACACGCAGTCGGGTCGACGCGTGCTCGCGGAGGATCCCGAGACGCGCGGGTCGCTCGGGATCGCGATCAGCGAGGCGGTGGAGGACGCCGCCGGCCGCGAGGACACGAAGTATTCGCTCGGCTCCGTGCTCAACCACGTGCTGTTGCACCAGACCGTGATCGGTCAGGAGGCGATGAAGCAGCTCGAGCTGGCGGGCGAGGCGCCCGACGTCGTCATCGGCTGCGTCGGCGGCGGCTCCAACTACGCGGGGCTGGCCTTCCCGTTCATGCAGGGGAAGCTGCGCGGGGAGCGGGGGCCGCGCTTCATCGCGGCGGAGCCGGCGTCGTGCCCGTCGCTCACGAAGGGCCTCTACACCTACGACTTCGGCGACACGGTGGGGCTCACGCCGCTCGTGCGCATGCACACGCTCGGGCACTCCTTCGTCCCGCCCGGGATCCACGCGGGCGGTCTGCGCTACCACGGGATGGCGCCGCTGATGAGCCTGCTCCACGAGGAGGGGCTCGTGGAGGCGGTCGCGCACCCGCAGTTGCGGGTCTTCGACGCGGCGGTGCAATTCGCGCGCGCCGAGGGGATCGTGCCGGCGCCGGAGTCGGCGCACGCGGTGCGCTCGGCGATCGACGAGGCGATCGCCGCGCGTGAGGCCGGCGAGCGGCGCGTGATCCTCTTCAACCTCTCGGGGCACGGCCTGCTCGACCTCGGAGCGTATGAGCAGTACTTCGCGGGCGAGCTCGAGGACTACGAATATCCGGCCGAGCGCATCGCGGAGGCGCTCAAGGGGCTGCCCCAGGTCGCGACCGCGTAGCGGTCGGCGGCCGGCTCGCGGGCGGTGGTCGCCGCGAACGCTTGTCGTCCGGCTGCGTCACCCGGAGCGCGGCGGTGTGAGGTCTCCCAGCCACACCGCCGCGCTCCGAGGGGAATCGGCGTGTGCCACAACCGAGCCCGCTCGAGAACGAAACGGCGGCGCGGCTCAGCGACCAGGCGACCCTGCGGCGACAGGACGACGGTCGGCGGGAGCAGACGCCCGGCTACGAGGTGCAGCTCCGCCCGATCGAGGGGGAGCTGCCGCGCCACGATGCGGGGGCTGCCGCGCTGAACGGTCGCGTGCCCGTGCTCGCGGAGGGTCCGCAGGGCTGCGCGTGCCTGAGCGCCTTCGCGTCATCGCGGCGACGCCGCTCGCGCCTGGTCGGCCGTGCGACCGGCAGGCCCTCGGCGCGTCCGGTGGGATGCGGCGCGTCCGCTAGCGGATCATCGCCTCGAGCCGCTTGCCGGCGGCCCTCACGTCCCCGGAGGGCATGTGCAGCATCTGCAGGTCGGCGCCGGCCGCGGCGCGCTCTGCGAGTTGCTCGCGCACCGACTCGAGCGGTCCGATGACCTGGATCTCGCGCACCATGCGGTCGGAGATCGCACCGATCGCGCCTTCCAGATCCCGCTGTGCCCACGCCGCCTTCGAGGCCGCGACCTCCCCCTCGAACCCCCCGCGCTCGAACATCTGCCAGTAGAAGACGCCCATCCGGTTGATGTAGTGGTGCAGCGGCTGTCGCGCCGCGCGCCACTGTTCGTCGTCGTTCGTCCCGTCCGTCACGAAGACGTACGTCTGGGGCGCGATCGTCAGCGCGGCGGCGTCCCGTCCGGCGGCGCGCGCCCCCTCCCCGAGATGCTCGCGCAGCTCCTTGAAGCGACCCTTCGGCCAGTGGATCGGCAGGATCCCGTCCGCGATCTCGCCGGTCTGGCGGATCGACTTCGGCGTGATCGCGGCGATGAAGACCGGGATGTGGTCGCGCGGGCGGTCGTACTCGAGCCGGAAGCCGCGGCCCATCTTGAAGATCTCGCCGTCGTAGTTGAGGGGCTCGCCGGCGATGAGCGTGTTGAAGATCTCGACGTACTCGCGCAGCCGGCGCAGCGGCTTCTTGAACGGGGTGCCGTGGAAGTGCTCGATCACGAACTCGCCCGAGGAGCCGATGCCGAGCATGGCGCGGCCGCCGGAGAGCATGTCGAGCACCGCGAACTCCTGCGCGAGCGCGGCCGGGGTGCGCGAGAAGCAGTTCACGATCGAGGTGCCGACGTGGATCTTCGAGGTGTTGGCGGCGATCAGCGTGAGCCACGGGAGCAGCGAGGGGCCCCACGCCTCGGAGCCGCAGACCATCTCGTAGCCGAGGTCCTCGGCGATGCGAACCTTCTCGAGCGTCTCGCGCCAGTCGCGTCCCATCCCCGTCAGCACGCCCAGCCGCATCGCCGTCCCCCTCGCCGCCTCGTGCGCGGGGCAGGGTAGCGCCTCGGGGCGGTGGGCGCCCGCGCGCTCAGAACGCGAGGAAGCGCAGCCAGAGGTAGCCGGTCGAGATCGCGACGGTGACGAGGGTCGCCGGCAGCCCGAAGCGGAAGAACTCCCAGAACGAGATGCGGTGCCCGCTGCGGGCGGCCAGGTTCGCGACGAGCACGTTCGCCGAGGCCCCGATCACCGTGAGGTTGCCGCCGAGGTCGGCGCCCATCGCGAGCGCCCACCACAGCACCTGCGTCCCCGCCGCCTCGCCGCCGAGCCCGGCGCCGAGCTCGCGCACCACGGGGAGCATCGTCGCCGTGTAGGGGATGTTGTCGACGATCCCCGAGAGCAGCGTGGAGAGCCAGAGGATCAGCATCGTCGCGACGCCGAGTGAGCCGCCGGAGGCCTCCGTCGCCTCACGCCCGACGCGACCGAGGACCCCCGTGTGCTCGAGGCCGGCGACCACGACGAAGAGCCCGATGAAGAAGAACAGCGTCGACCACTCGACGTCTCGGAGCGCGTGGTGCGGGTCGTCGCGCGTGATCAGCAGCAGCACGGTCGCGCCCGTGAGCGCGACCGCCGAGGGCTCGTATCCGAGCGCGCCGTGCGCCAGGAAGCCGGCCATCGTGAATGCGAGCACCCCCAGGCAGATGCGGAGGAGCCGCGGGTCGGTGATCACGTCGGACTCCGGGATCGTCATCACGCGGGCGCGCACCTCGGCGGAGGCGCGCATCTCGCGCCGTGCCTGCACGCGCAGGAAGAGGAGGTAGACGGCGAGCGCCAGCACGGCCCCCGGCCCCACGTTCTGCGTGAACTCCGCGAACCCGACGCCGGCGAACGAGCCGATCAGGATGTTCGGCGGATCGCCGATCAGCGTGATCGTGCCGCCGATGTTCGAAGCGATCGCCTCCGCGATCAGCATCGGGGCGATCCGCACGCCCAGCGTCTCCGCGACGAGGATGGTGACCGGCGCGATCAGCACGACGGTCGTCACGTTGTCCAGGAACGCGGATAGCCCGGCAGTCACCCCGCAGAGCATGAGCAGCGCGCCCATCGGGCTCCCACGCGCCGCCTTCACCGAGCGGATCGCGATCCACTGGAAGACGCCGGTGGTGGCGGTGGTGTTCGCGATCACCATCATCCCGGCGAGCAGGAGGACGACGTTGAGATCGATCGCATCCCACGCCTCCTCCGTCTCGAGCACGTGGAACGCGATCACCGCGACGGCGCCGAGCAGCGCCGCCGTCGTCTTGTGCACGCGCTCCGAGACGATGAGTGCGTAGGTCACGACGAAGATCGCGACGGCGACGTGCGCGTCGGTCAGCGGCATGGACGTGCCGCGGCGACCGGGGCGGGTGGCGCGATCGGGTGCGGAGATGGGGGCGAGGGTGAGGGTGAGCAGCCCAAGGTGCGGACGCGCGCTCGCTTCCCTATGTTCCGTGTTCGCCGTCGAGCTGGCGTTCGGCCTCGTCGTGCTGCTCGAAGATCGCTCGCACGATGTCGCGACGGTTGAGCAGCCCGACGAGCGCGCCGTTGGCGTCGACGATGGGCACCTGGCGCAGCGCGCGCGTGTGGAAGAGCTGCGCCGCCTGCATCATCGTGGCGGAGGCGTTGAGCGTCACGACGGGCTCGGTCATGAGATCGGCGACGGTGCCGCCATGCGAGCGCTCGGCGTCGCGCAGGTAGCGCAGCACGGCGTCCGGCGAGGAGAGCACCGAGCGCAGGAACGCGCCCCCGGGGACCTCCTCGGAGAGCACACGCCGGATGACGTCGCCCTCGGTCACGATCCCGCGCACGCGGCGACGTTCATCGACGACGACCACGCAGCCGACCGGCGAGTCGAGCGCGCCGTCGAGCGCCGCGCGCACGGGCCCTTCCGGCGCGAGCGTGGGGACGTCGGCGTGCATCCAGTCGGTGACGGAGGTTGTCTGGAGCGACATGGGGCCTCGTTCCGGGCGGTGGGGCGACCCGGCAGGGGGATCATGCACGGGCGCGACGCTGAGGGCAAGCAGCCGCGTGCTGACGCGGCCGGCCGACGACGCTGCTCGGCGGTGTGCGGGCGGCGGGCGCGGGGTGCGTAGGATCGCGGTGCAGCGGAGGGGGGTCCCATGGGACGCTTGGATGGCAAGGTGGCGCTGATCACGGGTGGAGCGCGCGGCCAGGGCGCTGAGGAGGGCCGTCTCTTCGCCGCCGAGGGCGCGCGGGTGGTGCTGACCGACGTCCGCGACGAGGAGGGCGAGGCGGCCGCTCGTCGCATCGGCGAGGCGGCGATCTACCTCCACCACGACGTGCGCGACGAGGACGAGTGGGAGGGAGTGGTGCAGCGGGTGGTCGATCGGCACGGCCGCGTCGATGTGCTCGTGAACAACGCCGGGATCTACCGCCGGCGCGACCTGCTCGACCTGCCGCTCGCGGAGTACATGCAGATCATCGAGATCAACCAGGTGGGAGTGTTTCTCGGGCTGAAGGTCGTCGCGCGCGCGATGCGCGACGGCGGCGGCGGCGCGATCGTGAACATCTCGTCGACGGCTGGGATGCGCGGCGCGGCTGGCGCGATCGCCTACGGCGCGAGCAAGTGGGCCGTGCGCGGGATGACGAAGGCGGCGGCGCGCGAGCTCGGACCGCTCGGCATCCGCGTGAACTCGATCCATCCGGGACCGATCGACACCGAGATGCTCGTCGACGGGGGGATCGCCGACCGCCGCGCGGAGCTGGCGGCGGCCGCGCCGCTGCGCCGCATCGGAGAGGCCGCCGACGTCGCGCGGCTCGCGCTCTTCCTCGCCTCGGACGAGAGCGCGCACTGCACCGGCGCGGAGTTCGTGATCGACGGCGGCTCGCTCGCGTAGTGCGGTCGCGGGTGCGGATGCGGAGGCGCCGCGCCCCGCGACGCTGTCGCGGGGCGCGGCGCCGGGGGTGCCTACGCCGAGGCGTCCGTCACGAGCAGCGGCCAGACCGCCGTGCCCGGCGCGCCCTTGTCGAGCCACACGGAGCGCGACTGCGCGTTCGCGTAGCACGTGTAGCCGCCGATGCCGTGCGGCCTGTAGTTGACCATGAAGTTGTGGAAGAACCCCCGCGCGAAGATGCTCGTCGGGAAGAAGACGTTCCACACCTGGTCGAGAATCCGGCGCTCGATCTGGCGCCAGAGCTCCTTCTGCGCATCGCGGTTCTGCTCGCGCCGCTGCGCGGTCACGAGGCGGTCCATCTCGGGGTCGTTCACGTTGTTCTGGTTGAGCCCGCCCTTCGAGAAGTACCAGGGGAAGACGACCTGGTCGACCGAGTACGACGGCGGCCCCCACGTGACGTTCATCGTGTCGTCGTAGTTGCGGTCGTTGAGCATCTGCACGGCGGTCGGGTTGTCGACCTGCCGCACGTTGAACTTCAGCTCCAAAATCTTCTGGTACTCGGGCACGAGCAGCTCGCGGTACTCTGCCCGCTGGTACCAGACCGGCGCGTCCGCGGTGAGGGGCTTCTCCTTCGAGTACCCGGCCGCCTGCAGCAGCTGGCTCGCCTGCTTCGGGTCGAACTGGTACCAGGGACCCTGCGACTCGAGCGTCGGCAGCTTGTCGTAGAGCACCTGCCACGCGATCGGCGGCTTCGAGTAGCCGCCGCCGTCGCCGTTGAAGCGCGAGGCGTCGAACTCCTTGCGGTTGATCCCCAGCGAGAACGCCCGACGGACACGGATGTCCTGCCATTTCGGGTTGCGCATCTGGAAGTGGAAGCCGCTCGTGTTCGCGCCCTGTGCGGTCGTGTACTTGATGTACACGACGTCCTTCGCGGACTTGAGCATGTCGGCGGCGTCGAGGTCGTCGCGCGCACCCCAGTCGAAGAAGTTCCCCGTCACGAACCCGGCGCGCCAGACGTTCGCGTCGTCCTGCACCGCCGTGATGATCTTGTCGAGGAACGGGAAGCCCTTCTCGAAGTAGTCGGGGTGCTTGACGAAGACGGACCGCTCCTTCTTCGTCCACTCCTGCTGGATGAACGGCCCCGTCCCGATCGCCTTCTCGCGAAGCAGATCGGGCTTCTCCAGCACCTCCTTCGCATCCATGTGCGACCACGCCGCGATGTTGCGCGGGAAGTCGACGAACGGCTGGTCGAGCTTGAACTTCACCGTGTACTGGTCCGGGATCTCCATCGAGACGACGGGAGACCACACGTCCTGCTGCACGCCGGCGCCCTGGTAGCGCAGGATCGTGGCCTTCACGTCCTCGGCGGTGAACTCGCGCCCGTTGACCGGCGCGACGTTGTGGAACTTCACCCCCTTGCGCAGCTTGAAGACGAACTCGCTCGCGTCCTTGCTCGGCTCCCACGACTCGGCGAGGTCGGGCTCGATGTCGATGATCGCGGGGTTCGCCTTGGGGCCGAACACCGCTCGCACGAGCTTGTTCTTCGTGTAGTCCATCGTCGTGTTGATCGTGCACGACAGCGTGCGGTTGAAGTCCATGCTGGGCGGATCGAGGTAACGCACCAGCAACGTCCCGCCATAGCGCCCGTTCGCGAGCGGCGCGAGCTCGGCCGGCGTGGGCGGCGCGCGCTGCTCGTACTGGCCGGGCTTCACCCGCACCTGGTCCGCCGGGACCTTGCCGTCGGCAGCCCCGCCCGGGCTGGCCGGCGCCGGCGCCTGGCGGGCCGCCGGCGCCTCCTCCTTCCCGCCGCCGCAGCCGATCAGCGCCGCCCCCGCGACGCCGGCCGCAGTCAGGCCCGCCCCGCGCAGCGCCGATCGCCGCCCCCACCGCCTCCGTTCCCAGTACCCTCCAGCCGCTGGCACAGATCGCCCCCCCACCCACTCGGCCCGCGGTTGCACCACGACGTCTGTGGACGACGTGCGTGGTGACTACGTACGTGCTATCTCCGCCGGGGACACCTGTCAATGGGATCAGGCTTCGCCGGTCATGCTGGGGCTGAGCTCCGTCCAGGGAAGACGCCTGAAGCAGCGGGCAAGCGCCGTCCCATGGACGCATGGACGCCAAGGGGGGCCGCCGCAGCGGCCCCCCTGCACTCTCTGCTCCGGGCTGGAAGGGCGTGGCGTGTGCGCTACAGCCGGTCCCAGCGCACTCCCTTGACCCCCGCGACCTCGTACACCTGACGCACGGTCAGGTCCTCCTCCTCTCAGTCGAAGGTCGACCGGAGGAGCTGGTCGAAGTCCGAGCGGTGGATCTCGTTCACCGGGGTCGAGACGTTCGGTCGCTCGAGAAACGCGAGCGTGCCGCGCCAGGCGCGCCGCAGCCCGCCCGGCCGCGAGACCGGCGCGTGCGCGTGACCAAGGGGAAGCGCGTCCTGCATCGGTCCTCCGGAGCGTGCCCGAGCGGGCTGATAATATCCCACGCGCGGCGGGGGTGCGCCCGCCCTGCGCTCCCCGGACCCCCGCGCGACGGGACGACACGTGATCGCACCCGAACCACCCGGCTCCCGCCCTCGCTTCGCGCCCCGGCGCTGGCAGCTCCCGCTCGCGGTGCTCGCGATCACGGCCGGCGCCGCCGCGCTCCGCGTCGTCGACCTCGACCGCGCGGGGCTCGGCAACCAGTTCTACGCCGCGACCGTCTACTCGATGGGGCTCTCGCCCCACAACTTCCTCTACGCGGCCTACGACCCCGCCGCCACGCTCTCCGTCGACAAGCCCCCGCTCGCGCTCTGGCTGCAGGTGCTGACCACCAAGGCGCTTGGGCTCGAGGGGTTCGCGATGATCCTGCCGATGGCGATCGCGGGCACGCTCGCCGTCCCGCTCACGTTCGGCGCCGCCCGCCGCGGTCACGGGGCGACCGTCGGGCTCGCCGCCGCGGCCGTGCTCGCGGTCCTCCCGGAATCGGTCGCCACCGCCCGCGACTCCACCATGGACGCGCTCGTGATGGCGCTCGCGGCCGCAGCGGCGTGGCTGCTCGTCGCCGCGGTCGAGAGCCGCCGCGCCGCGCCGCTCGTCGCGTTCGCTGCGGTGATGGGCCTCTCGTTCAACGTGAAGTTCTTCGAGGGCTTCGTGCTGCTGCCCGCGGCGCTGCTGTACATCGCGCTCCGCTGGCGCGGCGAGTGGCGCGCACGGTCGCGATCCCTCGTGCTGGCCGCGGCCGCCGGCGCCCTCATCTGCTTGAGCTGGATCACGTTCTACGACCTCACCCCGGCCGAGAGCCGCCCGATGGTGATGAACGACACGTGGAACCGCGCCTACGGCCTCGTGCTTCGCTACAACGGGCTCGAGCGCGTGCTCCCCGGCGAGGTGATCGTCTTCCGTCCCGTCGCGGACACCGCGGCCGCGCGCGCGGCCTCGGCCACCGCCGAGCGCCACTTCGGCGTCGGCGACGCGGGACCTTTGCGGCTCTTCCGCGGGTCGAACGGCCCGCTGCTCGGCACGACCGTGCTGCTCGCCGCGTTCGGCCTGGGCGTCGCGGCGTGGCGGCGGCGCGACTGGCTGCGCGGGCCGGGCGCGTTCTGGGCCGCGTGGTTCGTCACGGGCGCCGTGCTCTTCTCGTTCTCGAATCGCGCCGCGGCGCAGTACACCGAGGCGTACGCGCCGGCGCTTGCGGTGATGGCGGCCGTCGGGCTCGTCGAGGGGTGGCGCGCGCGAGGCGCGTGGCGGCCGACCGTGCTCCCGGCCGCGCTGCTCGCGTTCACCGCGTACGCGTGGTGGACCGTCGTCGATCACGCCCCGCTGCAGCGCGGTACCCACCTCGCCGCGGCGGTGCTCGTGGCGGCCGCGGCCGGCGCGCTCGCGCTCACGCCGGAGCGCTGGCTGCGCCGCGAGCGCGACGCCCTGCGCGCACTCGCCGCCGCCGCCGCCGTCGCCGTGCTGCTCGCGACCACCTGGTGGATTGCGTTCGACGCCCCGCGCGCCGGCCAGATCACGCGGCCCAACCCCGTCATCTACGCGGCGAAGGATCGACCCGATGCCGTCACGCGCGCCATCCCCGCGGATCTCGTGCTCCGCGCCCAGCCGCCCGACCCCGCCCGGCGCTATGCCCTCGGCATCGACGGCATCAACAACGCCGGCGAGGTGATCGCGACCGCCCGCGTCTCCGTGCTCCCGATCTGGAACGAGTACCGTCGCCAGCCCCTGCTCCCGGAGGAGCGCCTCGAGGCGCTGCTGCGCGACGGCGAGGTCCCGGTGCTGATCCTCTCCTCGCTGCGCCTCGTGACCGGGCTCCTCAACGACGTCATGCCGGTGGTGCAGCGCCACTGCCAGCGCGTGAACGTCCGGGTCGGCCAGGCGTGGACCGTCTGGCGCTGTGGCGCCGCTGCCGCCCCGCGCTAGGCTGCCCGCGGGGCCGCCGCGGCCGCCGCGGCCGCGCGCACGCCGCGCGAAGGACGAGGGTACCGATGAGTTGGCCGCTGCCCGCGGGCACCATCGACACGCTCGCCCGCTTCGTCCCCCGCCCCGAGCTCGAGGCGATGCGCGTGCACGCCGGCGGCGTCCTCGGGCGCGTACCGTTGTTCTTCCGCGCGGGGGCGATGACGTTCGGCAGCCGCGTGCTCATCCGCGCGGCCAGCTACCGCATCGACACCGCGTGGGGGCTCGCGTTGCTCGCGCACGAGTCGCGCCACGTCCGCCAGTGGCGCGACCTCGGCGTGGCCGACTTCCTCGCGCGCTACGGCCGGGGGCTCGGGGCCAGCGGCTTGGGGCACGGCCGGCACCCGATCAGAGGTCGAGCTCAACGCGGAGCAGCGGGGGATCCGCGACGCGCTCCGCGCGGAGATGGGCGGGGTGTGATCCGCGCCGCGGGGACCCGCCCCGGGTGCCGCGTACGATGATCGACGTGGAGGACCCCGCGGCCGACGTCACGGAGGTCGAGCGCCTGCGCCGGCGCCTCGCGCGCGGGCTCGCGCTGGCCGGCGCCGCGCTGGCGCTCGCGCTCCTCGTGCTCGGCCTCGCGGC
>VGNK01000071.1 GCA_016866055.1 Chloroflexota bacterium
CCGTGGCTCGCGCGCAGCCCGACGAACGCCGCCGCCGCGCCCGGCCGCGCATCCGGCGCGACCTGCCCCGCGAGGAACGGGAGGAAGCGCACCCCGCGCGCCCCCGGCGGCACCGCCGCCGCCTCGGCGTCGACCCGCGCGAACGCCTCCGCGCGCGCCTCCTCGGCCGGTGCCTCCAGCCAGGTGTCGACGAACCAGTCGGCGGCGCGCCCCGCCATCACCGCGTTGCCGCCGATCACGTGGCGCCCGGGCGGCAGCCCGTAGAAGCGGTAGGAGCCCGGGGGCTGCTCCGCCGTCACCGCGCGCACCACCGCGTGCGTCCCGATCGTGACCGCGTACGCGCCGACGGTGCCCGCCCCCGCGCCGACGTTCGCGCAGATCCCGTCGTGGCCGCCGACCGCGACCGGCACGCCCGCCGGCACCCCGAGCGCGCGGGCCGCCTCCGGCGTGACGCGCCCGGCGACCGCCCACGGCGGCGCCACGCGCGGGAGCAGTTCGCGCGCGACGCGGGCATGCGCGAGCGCGCGCGGGTCGAAGTCCTCGCGGTCGGGCCCCGAGGTGGGGTCGGTGACCGCCTCGTCGGTCATCCGGTAGAGGAGGAAGTCCTTCGCGTAGAGCGCGTGCCGCACGCGGGCGGCGACGGCGGGCTCGTGCTCGCGCAGGTAGAGGAGCTTCGCCAGCAGCGCCGCCGCGTAGTTCGCGAGGTGCCCGCCTTCGCGCCGCCACTCGACGAGCCACGCGAGCTGCGCCGCGTGGCGGCGGTCCGACCAGGAGCCGGCGAGCGTCGCGCCCGCGCCGTCCAGCGCCACGAAGCCGCCGCCCCGCCCCGAGAGCGAGCAGCCGGCGACCTCGCGCCGCGCGAGCTCGGGCCGTGCGAGCAGGCGGCGCGAGAGCGCACAGGCGTCCGCCCACCAGGCGTCGGGGTCCTGCCACGCGCGCTCGCCGTCCGCGTGCTCGCGATGGCGCGACGCCTCGCGCCCGAGCAGCGCGCCGCGCTCGTCGAACGCGACGACCTTCAGCCGCGTCGTGCCGAGGTCGAACGCGAGCAGCAGCGGCTCGGCCACGCGCTGACCCCGCCGGCGCCGCGCCCGCGCGCGCCTAGAACGTCGCGATCGGGTTGACCGGCGAGCCCGTCCCCCCGATCACGACGAGCGGCGCGATCACGAGCAGGAACTCGTACCGCCCCACCTCGGCGCACATCGCGGAGAGCCGCTCGAAGTTCGCGTTGTCGAGGAGCGGCATCCCCATGTGCGGGATCGCGACCTCGTGGATCGGGATGCGCCCGGGGAGGTGCTGGTTCGCGGCCTCCTGGAGGTCCCAGCCGAGCAGCGCGGCGTCGTGCGCGTGCAGGTACTCGAGGATCGAGGCGCCGACGCCCGGCGTGTTCGGCGGGAACGAGAACTCGAAGTCCGGGTGCGCGGCCCAGAAGGGGTCGCACCCCGAGCGGATCAGCACGGCGTCACCGGCGCGCGGCGTGACCCCGTGCTGCTTCGCGAAGTCCTCGAGGTCCCACCCCTCGACCTGCCGGTCGAGCGTCACGTGCGGCGTGCCGCGCATCTTCGGGATGTCGTAGAGCACGCCGCGCGTCACGATCCCGTCGCGCCAGAAGTCGACCGAGTTCGACCGCGCGCCGTCCTCCGTGACGAGCGAGGCGGGCCGGCCGTTGTAGAGCTCGCCGCCCTCGCCGGTGAAGACGTGGCAGAGCGCGTCGATGTGCGTGTTCACGAAGCCGTGGTAGGAGACGCCGATGTAGTCGCCGCTGCTCGCGGGGCCGACGCGCATGCGGTGATCCGCGGGGTTCGGGTTGCGGCGCTCCGAGGCGACCACCGCGCGCGTCGCGATCGGGTTCGCGCACGAGACGGAGCGCCCCACGCGCACGAGCGCGGCAGCCGCGCGGCGCGTCTCCTCGGTGATGTGGTTGAGCGTGCCGAGCTGGTCGTCCCTCCCCCAGCGGCCCCAGTTGTTGAAGCGCTGCTTGTAGGCCAGGTACTCCTCGGCCGTCGGCGGCGTGCGGGTAGCGAGCGTCATCGCGGTCTCCTGGCGGCCCGGCTGTGCTGGGCGCGCATGATAGCAACTGCTCGCCGGGCGCCCGCTACGTGCTCATCGGCAACATCGCCGCGCGCTACCAGCTCGGGACGCGCTCGGAGTCGACGGCGCGGCAGGCGCTCAGTCGACGTCGACCGCGACGTCCGGGCGCAGCGGCTGCTGCGCGTGCGACCACGCACGGCGGTGGTCGTCGATCGCCTTCGTGAGCTGACCCGCGGCGCGCTTCGCGTCGCCGGAGGCGACGTAGCCCTCCTTGCGCGCGAGCTCGTTCTCGACCCGCTTCCGGGCCTTCGGGTCGGGGACGACCGCCGCGGCGTCGTTCGCCGCCGTGCGCGCGATCACCCACTGCGAGTGGACCAGCGAATCGATCGCCGCCCGCGCCGCGGCCGCGGCAGGTGACCGCGTCGCACGTCTACGCCGACGGAAGACGACCTGGGGACCGGCGACGGACCCGCGGCGGTCGCGTGGTGCGACGGCTCGCGCGCGTTCGCCCCGCCGTGGAGCCGGGCGGCGGTATCAGCTCCGCATGCGCGCGGCGTTCAACGGTGCCCCAGATGCGCGATCCCGCGCCGCGCGCTACAGTTGTGAACGTCGTCACAAGCCGGGTGCGGGCAGTCTCAGGAGACCACATGTCCGCGTTGGTTCGTGCCTCCGTGCTCGCCCTCCTCCTGCTCGCCGCCGCCGCCGCGCTCGCCTGCCGCTCGTCGGGATCCGGCGACGGGGCCGCCGCCGGCTCGAAGGCCGCCGCGCCGGCCGGCGACGCGAAGACGGTCAGCGTCACGCTGAGCGAGTGGAAGCTGGCCGCCGACCCGAGGGCGGTCGCCCCCGGCAAGGTGAGCTTCCACGTCAAGAACACGGGCTCACAGCCGCACGAGCTCGTGGTCTACAAGAGCGCCGCGGCCGCCGACAAGCTCGCGCTGTCCGGCGCGACCGTCGACGAGAAGAAGGTCGCCCCGCTCGGGCGCACCGCGACGTTCGACGCTGGGAAGTCGGCGGAACTCGCGGTCGAGTTGAGCGCCGGGCGCTACCTGCTCGTCTGCAACATCGCCGGGCACTACCAACTCGGGATGTACGCCGAGTTCACGGTGAAGTGACAGAGCGCCGGGCCTCGAGGGCGGGCCTCAGCGCTCGCGCGGCTCGTCCCCGAGCGTCCCCGGCTCGTAGTAGACGTGCCCCTCCACCGAGGGCGGGCGGTGCGTCTGCTCCGCCGGCGGGCGGTGGCCCGGGTGGTCGTGCGCGTACTGGTAGCCGCGGCCGTAGCCGAACTGCCGCATCAGCCCGGTGACCGCGTTGCGCAGGTGCAGCGGCACCGGGTCGTTGGGCGTCGAGCGCGCGTCCTCGGCCGCGCGCTCATAGGCGCGGTACGCGGAGTTCGACTTCGGCGCGCGCGCCAAGTAGACGGTCGTCTCCGCGAGCGGCAGCCGCCCCTCGGGCATCCCGAGGAAGTGCACCGCCTGCTGGCACGACACCGCGAGCGGCAGCGCGGCGGGGTCGGCGAGCCCCACGTCCTCGGCGGCGAGGATCACGAGCCGCCGCGCGATGAAGAGCGGGTCCTCGCCGGCCTCGAGCATGCGTGCGAGCCAGTAGAGCGCGCCGTCCGGGTCGGAGTCGCGCACGGTCTTGATGAACGCCGAGATCGTGTCGTAGTGCGCGTCGCCCTCGCGGTCGTAGAGCAGCGTGCGGTGCTGCGCCGCGTCCTCGAGCAGCGCGCGCGTCACCGTGCGCACGCCGCGCGCGTCGGGCTCGGCAACGGCGGCGGCGACCTCGAGCAGGTTGAGCGCGGTGCGCGCGTCCCCTGCCGCGAGCAGCGCGAGCGCATGCAGCGTCTCGTCCTCGACCACCAGCCCCTGCCCGCCGAGCCCGCGCTCCTCGTCCGCGAGCGCGCGCCGCACGATCGTCTCGATCGCCTCCGGCGCGAGCAGCTCGAGCCGGAAGACCCGCGAGCGCGAGAGCAGCGGCGCGACGACGTAGAACGACGGGTTCTCGGTGGTCGCGCCGATGAAGGTCACGGTCCCCGCCTCGACGTGCGGCAGGAGCGCGTCCTGCTGCGCGCGGTTGAAGCGGTGCAGCTCGTCGACGAAGAGGATCGTCCGGCGTCCCGAGACGCGCTGGCGCTCGCGCGCCTCGTGGATCGCTTTGCGGATGTCGGCGACGCCCGCGTTCACCGCGGAGATCTCGGAGAAGTGGCGCTCGGTGTGACTCGCCACGATCGAGGCGAGCGTCGTCTTTCCGGAGCCCGGCGGCCCCCAGAGGATGATCGAGGTGAGCTCGTCGCGCTCGATCATCCGGCGCAGCGGCTTTCCCGGCCCCACGATCGCGTCCTGGCCGAGGAGCTCGTCGAGCTCGCGCGGCCGCATGCGCGCGGCGAGCGGCGCCGCGGCGCTCGCGGCGGCCGTGGCGGCGCCGGGCGCCCCGCCCTTCGCGAACAGATCCGGCTGCACGCCCGGCGGCAGATCGCGCGGACGCCTCGGGCTCCGGCTCATGCGAGCGAGTGTAGGCGGATCGCGATCGCCTCGTTATCGTGGCGCCGTTCGGCCGGTGGCCTGCGCGAGAAGTTCGCGATGGCTTCGAAGATCCAGCCCCTCGACGTGCATCTCCGCGTGAACAACGTGGCGCGCTCCGCGGAGTGGTACCAGCGCATGCTCGGCTGCAAGGTCGAGATGGCGGCGCCCGACCCGATGAAGCCGGCGTTCGTGCGCCTCACGCAGACGCAGGGCGAGGCGCCCGCCGTGATGCTCAGCAACGGCTCGGACTTCATGACCGGGAAGCGGGCGCCGAAGGCGACCGCCGAGGCGATCGCCGCGCGCAAGGCCCCGCGCGTCGTCAGCCTCTACTTCTCCGTCGACTCGGACGTCGACAAGCTCTACGCCTCCGTGAAGCGCAAGGGAGCGAAGGTCGCGCAGGAGCTCGTCAACCAGCCGTACGGGATGCGCGACTTCGCGATCCAGGACCCGGACGGGTACGTGGTCGGGGTCGGCCAGGCGATCGGGTAGCGGGCGCGGAGGGCGCGCGTCACGCGTCGAGGATCAGCTCGAACTCGATCTCGTCGCGGATCGGGACACCGTCGAGCCCGACCTCCGGGATCTCCGGTTTCAGCCGCCGCGACGCCGTGATCGCGTCGCGGTGGAGCGCGGCGAGCCGCATTCCGCGGCGCTGGTAGAAGCGGATCGCCGCGGTGTTGTCGTTCGTCGTGATCAGCCAGAGCCGCCAGCAGCCGGCCGCGCGCGCGGCCACGATCGCCGCGTCGAGGAGGCGCCCCCCCGCCCCGCTCCCCTCGCGCCGCGCGTCCAGCGTCACGACCTCGCACTCGTCGCCGGCGACGCGGTAGGTGACCGCGCCGGCGAAGTCGCCGTCTTCGACCGCCACGAAGCCGGGCAGCGCGCGCGCGTCGTGGATCACGCCGCGCGAGACGAGGAGCGGCGATCCCCACCGCTGCTCCCAGAGCGCCTCGCACGCCGCCCGCCACGGCTCCGCGATCGGAACGATCTCCACGCTCCGCCCGCCCTCCTCCGGCGCGCCGTCGAACGGCGCCGCGCGAATGCGCGCCGCGCGCAGCAGATCATCGGCGGTCGCCTCCGCGCGCGCCACGAGCTCCGGCGGGTAGCCGAAGCGCGCGCGATGCTCGCGGAACTCGTCGACGTCGACGAGCGCGAGCCGCCCGCTCCGCCAGAGCACGACATCGAGGTCGAGATCGATCCAGCGCAGCTCGCGCCCGTCGAACGTCGCAGGCAGCGAGACGTTCGCGTACGACTCGATCTGCAGCCGCCGCGTCGCCCAGTGGTTGCGGTAGCCGTTGTACCAGCGCCCGTCCGTGTAGAAGACCGCGGTGAAGTCGACGCGGATCTCCAGCGAGCCGCGGTAGCCCTCCATCCGCGTGCCGCCGGGCACGAAGAGCTCGAGCCTCGGCCCGACCTGCCCGACGAGCCGCGCGTCGTAGGCGTAGTGCGGGGAGCCGTCGTACTTCGTCGAGACCACGTGGACCACGTGCGGCATCGCGCGATCCTACGCGCCGTCGCGCCCGTGAGCGCGGCCACCGGCCCCCGCCGCGCCCTCGCGCTACCATGGCCTCCTGCGCCGCGTCCCCCCGGGGTGGCGGCGGCGCGACGAGGAGAGGCCGCCCCCGCATGACCACGAAGGCGCGCACCGAGTACGAGGTCGTCGTCGGGGTCGAGGTGCACGTCCAGCTCAAGACCCGCTCGAAGATGTTCTGCGCCTGCCCGCGCGACTACTACAACGCCGAGCCGAACACGCACGTCTGCCCCGTCTGCCTGGGCGCGCCGGGGGTGCTCCCGGTGATCAACCGCGAGGCCGTCCACTTCACGATCCTCGCGGGGCTCGCGATGGGCTGCGAGATCCCGGCGGAGTCGAAGTTCGACCGCAAGAACTACCCCTACCCCGACCTGATGAAGGGCTACCAGATCTCGCAGTACGACCGCCCGCTCTGCGTCGGCGGCGCGCTCGAGATCGAGGGCGACGACGGGCCGAAAACGGTGCGGCTCGAGCGCATCCACCTCGAGGAGGACACCGCGCGGCTGCTCCACCGCGACGACGGCGCGGAGCCCTACTCGCTGATCGACGTCAACCGCTCGGGCGTGCCGCTGATGGAGCTCGTCACGAAGCCGGACATGCGCTCCGGCCACGAGACCGCGGCGTTCCTGCGCACGCTGCGACAGCTGCTGCGGTACCTGGAGATCTCCGACGCCGACATGGAGAAGGGCTCGTTCCGCTTCGACGTGAACCTCTCGCTGCGCCCGAGGGGGACCCAGCCCCTCGGCACGAAGGTCGAGCTGAAGAACATGAATTCGTTCCGCTCCGCGCAGCGCGGCGTGGAGTTCGAGGTGCAGCGGCAGAGCGCGATCCTCGAGTCGGGCGGGCGCATCCTCCTGGAGACGCGCGGGTTCGTGGACGCGACGGGCGAGACGGCGTCGCAGCGCTCCAAGGAGGAGGCGCACGACTACCGCTACTTCCCGGAGCCCGATCTTCCGCCGCTGCGCATCCCCGCGGAGGAGGTCGCCGCGCTGCGCGAGCGGCTCCCGGAGTTGCCCGACGCGAAGCGCGCGCGCTTCGAGCGCGAGTACGGCCTCCCGCACGACGAGGCGGCGCTGCTCGCCGAGACCCGCGCGCGCGCCGGTGCCTTCGAGGAGGCGGTGCGCGCGGCGGGCGACCCGAAGCGCGCGCGCGCGGTCGCGCACTGGTTGATCGGCGACGTCGCGCGCCACCTGAACGCGCTCGGCGCGGACGCCGAGCTCGCCGACACCCGCGTTACCCCTGCGCACATCGGCGAGCTCGCGCGGCTCGTCGAGGAGCGCACGGTCACCGCGAGCAGCGCGAAGGAGGTGCTCGACGCGGCGTTCGAGAGCGGCGAGATGCCGGCCGCGATCGTCGAGGCGCGCGGGCTGCGCATCGTGAGCGACGCGGGCGCGATCGACGAGGTCGCGCGGCGCGTGATCGAGGCGAACCCGAAGGCCGTCGACGACTACCGCGGCGGCAAGGAGAGCGCGATCAAGTTCCTCGTCGGCCAGGTGATGCGCGAGATGCGCGGTCGCGCCGACCCCAACGGCGCGACCGAGGCGCTGCGCAGCCACCTGGAGGCGGGGCGATGAGCGCGCGCTGGCGGCCCGGCGACGTCGTCGCGCTGCGCTACATCACGCGCGACGCGAAGCCGGGGATGTCGTGGCCGTTCCGCGTCGTCGAGGATCGCGACGACCTCCTCGCGCTGTTCATCCCGCAGGGCGCCCGCTACAAGGCGTGGGAGCAGCCGCCGGGCCCGGCGGGCCGGCGGCTGGGCGACGCGACCTGGCGTCACGACGTGCTCCGCCTGATGTACCCGGGGCGGCACCACTCGATCTGGCTCTTCTGGCGGCGCGACGAGCAGGGCCGGCGCTTCACGAGCTACTACGTGAACATGGAGGAGCCGTTCCGCCGCACCGCGATCGGCGTCGACACGAACGACCACATGCTCGACATCGTCGTCACCCCCGACCTGCGGTGGCGGTGGAAGGACGACGACGTGCTCGCCGAGCGCGTGCGCCAGGGCGTCTACCCCGAGGACTTCGCCGCCGTCGTCCGCGCCGAGGGCGAGCGCGTCATCGCAAACATCGAGGCGCGGCGCTCGCCGTTCTCGGACGGGTGGGAGGCGTGGACGCCCGACCCGGCGTGGACGGTTCCCGAGCTGCCCGAGCAGTGGGACCGGCTCCCCGCCACGGTCTGGGAGGGCGCCGACTGGGCCTACCCGGTCGCCGGGCGCACGCGGTGAGCGACCGGCCGCCCTCGGCGTGCGGGTTTGACTCCGGCCGCCGGCCACGCGTATACCCGATCGAGGCGGGCAGCGGACGAGGCTGCTCTTGAGTCGCACCGGCCTCACCAAGTGGCTCTACTTCGGGCTCCACATCAAGCGCTGGCTGGCGCTGCTGGTCGTCAGCGTCGCGATCATGGGGCTCGGGCTCGCGTACCTGCTGCGCGAGGTCTACGTCACCTACACGTTCCCCGAGTGGGCGTACTGGGCGACGCTCCAGTTCATCCCCCGCTGGGCGCGCGGGCTGCTCTTCATCTCGGGCGCGTCGACACTCGCGGTCTTCGCGGGCTGGCGGCTCAACCGCTCGCTCGCGGAGGCAGTCGCGCCGCAGGTCCGCGGGGGCGACCTCATCGACCTCGTCTACGCGCGCCGCACGCAGGAGCGCGGCCCGCGCATCGTCGCCATCGGCGGCGGGACCGGGCTCTCGAACCTGCTGCGCGGCATCAAGCGCTACAGCAGCAACCTCACCGCGATCGTCACGGTCGCGGACGACGGCGGCTCGAGCGGACGGCTGCGGCGTGACCTGCAGGTGATCCCGCCCGGCGACATCCGCAACTGCATCGCCGCCCTCGCCGACGCCGAGCCGCTCGTGACCGAGCTGTTTCAGTACCGCTTCCGAGAGGGAGACGGACCGGCCGAGGGGGTCGGCGGGCACGCCTTCGGCAACCTCTTCATCGCGGCGATGGCCGGCGTCACCGGGTCGATGGAGGACGCGATCGCGGAGACCTCGCGCGTGCTCGCGGTGCGCGGGCGCATCGTGCCCTCCACGCTCGAGGACATCGTGCTCGGCGCGCGCATGCGCGACGGGTCGACCGTGCGCGGCGAGTCGCGCATCCCGGCGAGCGGCCTCCCGCCCGAGGAGGTCTTCATCGAGCCGCACGACGCGCCGGCGCACCCCGCCGCGGTGCGCGCGCTGCTCGAGGCCGACCTGATCGTGATCGGGCCCGGCAGCCTCTACACCTCCGTGCTGCCGAACCTGCTCGTCCCCGGCCTCGGCCGCGCGCTCAAGGAGTCGCGCGCCTACACGATCCTCGTGACCAACGTCGCCACCCAGCGTGGGGAGACGAACGGCTTCTCGGCGGCCGACCACTACACGGCCGTGCGCCGCCACCTCGGCGCCGAGCGGCTCGTCGACGCGGTGCTCGCGAACAGCAACCTCCCGGCCACACCCTTCCCGCCGCTGTGGGGCGCGGAGCCCGTCCACGCGCACGGCGACGACGACTACGCCGGCGCACGGCTGGTGCTCGCCGACCTCGTCGACGAGCAGCGCCGGCTCCGCCACGACGCCGAGAAGCTCGCGAGCGCCGTGATGCGGCTCTACTTCGAGCGCGACCTCCGCATCCGGGCAGAGGCGCTCGTGCCCTAGGCCGCGGCGCCGGGGAAGCGGGCCCGGCGCCCAGCCTCGATTGCCCGCGCGGTGGCCAGGCCGTAGCCTCGAACCGAGATGGAACTCCGACACTTCCTCGCGCTCGCCCAGATCCTGATCTCCTCGCTGATGATCGTGCTCGTGCTGCTCCAGGTGCGCGGGACCGGCTTCGGTGCCGCCCTGGGCGGCCAGGACTACTCCTTCCGCACCCGTCGGGGCATCCAGCGCTCGCTCCACCGCGTCACGATCGGCGTCGTCGTCGTCTTCCTGCTGATCTCCGCCTGGAGCGTCGCCGCCTCGTAGCGGCGCGCGCGGTCGCGCCCGCCGGTGCCGCCCCCGCTCACCCGCGCCGCATACGCGTTGCTCTTCGCCGGCGGCGTCGCCGCGCTGCTCGCCGGCTGGATCGCCGACGACGACCCGGACGCGCGCGGCCCCCGCCGCTACGTCGAGGCCGTCGCCGGCCGCCCCGGCCTCATCAACCCCCTGCTCGCCGACGACGACGCCTCGAACGACCTCGTCGCGCTCGTGTTCGACGGGCTCATGCGCATCGACGACGACGGCTCGCCCGCGCCGGCCCTCGCCGAGCGCTGGGACGTCACCCCGGACGGCCTCACCTACACCTTCGTGCTTCGCCCCGACGCGAGCTGGCACGACGGCCGCCCCGTGCGCGCCGCCGACGTCGCCTTCACGGTGCGGCAGCTGCAGTCGCCCGACTTCGCCGGCCCCACCGCGCGCGCCACCCCCTGGCTCGGCGCCGAGCTCTTCGTCGCCGACGAGCGCACCGTGCTCGTCCACCTCCCGCAGCCCGCCGCCGACTTCCTCTCGCACGCCGCCATCGGCCTGCTCCCCGAGCACCTGCTCCGCGACGTCGCCCCGGTCGACCTCCCGCGCGCCCGCTTCAACCGCGCGCCCGTCGGCACCGGGCCCTACCGCCTGATCGCGCTCGACGACGGCCGCGCGCTGCTCGAGCGCAACACGAGCTACGCCCGCGGCTCCCCCGCCCTCCGCGAGATCGAGCTGCGCTTCGTCCCCGACCGCGCCGCCCAGATCGAGGCGCTGCGGGCCGGCGAGGCGTCGGCGGCGCTCCTCGGCGAGCGGCCCGGCGAGGACGAGCGCGACCTGCTTGGGGCGCGCGACCGCCTGCGCGCGACCCCGCTGCGCCGCAGCGCGTACGTCGTGCTCTACCTCAACAACCAGGAGCCGCCGCTCGACGACGTGCGCCTGCGCCGCGCGCTGCTCGCCTCGATCGACCGCGACGCGCTCTTCGCCGCGAGCGCCGCCCACGGCGCCGCCGGCGACGGCGTGGTCGTCCCCGGCTCCTGGGCCTCGAGCACCGCCGAGCCCCGCCCCGCCACCGACGTCGAGGCGCTCTGGGCCGCCTCCGGCTGGCGACGCGACGAGGCCGGCGTGCGCGCCTTCGGCGGGCGCCGCCTCCTGCTCGAGCTCGTCACGAACGCCGACCCGCACCGCGAGACGCTCGCGCGCGCCGTCGCCGCGCAGCTCGAGCGGTGGGGCGTGCAGGTGCAGGTCGCGCCGGTCCCGACCGTGCAGCTCCTCCAACGCCGACTCGTCCCGCGCATCTATCAGGTGGCGCTCTTCGGCTGGGAGGCCGCGCCCGACCCCGACCCCTACGGCGGCTGGCACTCCTCGCAGATCACGACGCAGGGTCGCAACATCGCGGCCTTCCAGGACCGCACCGCCGACGCACTCCTCGAGGCCGCGCGCACCACGCTCGACCTTTCCGAGCGGCGCGACCTCTACGCGCGCTTCGGCGCGCTCTTCCAGGAGCAGGCGCCGAGCCTCGTCCTCTACTACCCCTCGCGCACGTACCTGCATCCGGCGGGGCTCGAGGGGCTCACCGACGGCCTCCTCTTCAGCCCGGCGAGCCGCTTCCGCGACGTGCACGAGTGGCGGCTGCGCGCGCGGCCGCGCGCCGCAGGCTCCTAGCGCGGGCGCCGCCGCGC
>VGNK01000072.1 GCA_016866055.1 Chloroflexota bacterium
CGGCCGTGCGCGGCGCTGCGTCGATGCTCGCGGTGCTCGAGCACCCGGAGCTCGCGGGCGCCGGCGGCGCGTCGGTCCCGGGCACCGCGCGCCTGCGCGCGGTCGTCGAGATGCGCGGGAGCGAGGTCACTGTGCTGGCTCGCCCCGTGCGCCGCGACCAGGCACTCGTCGCGCTCCGAGACCACTTCACGACGCTGGCGGCGCGTCCCGGCGGGGCGCTCCACGTGGCGGTGCTGCACGCGGCCGCGGAGGCGGGCGCGCTCGCCCTCGCCACCTGGGTTCGCCGCTCCCTCGATCCCGAGGAGCTGGTCGTGACCCCGATCACCCGCCATGCCGCCACCCGGCTCGGCCCGCGGATGATCGGCGTCGCCTGGTACCAGGAGCCGTGAGCGCGAGGCGCGGGGCCGTGCGGTCGGAGCGGCGCGCTCACCGCCTCGACCCGGCCGGCCATCCTTTATGATGCGCCGCATGTCTGTCATCACGAACGGCGGCGGGACCGACGCACCGGTCGGCGGCGCGCACGACGTCGAGCGGCTGCGCGCGCTGCTCGGCTCGCCGCCGCCCCCGCGCGCCTGGCCCGCGCTCGTCGTGCTCGTGGGCCCGCCGGGCAGCGGGAAGACCACGCTGCGGCGCGCGCTCGCGGAGCGCCTCCCCGTCGCCGTGATCGACGGGGACGCCTTCCGCGAGCACCTCGTCGGCATCCCCGACTACTCGTTCCGCGAGTCCCAGCGCCTCGCGCGCGCGGTGCGCGCGCTGATCGGCGAGCTGCTCGACCAGGGCTGCACCGTGGTCCTCGACGACTCGAACCTCACCGAGTGGGAACGCCAGCCGCTCTACACGCTCGCCGACCTGCATCGCGCGCGCCTCGTGCTCGTGCAGGTCACGGCACCCGTCAACGTGATCCACGAGCGCATCCGCGGTCTCGCCGAGCAGAGCCCCCAGGACACCACGGCCGTGCGGCAGCTCTACGAGCGCATGGCCGGGCGGCAGGAGCCGATCACGCGCCCGCACCTCACAGTCGACACCTCACGCGACATCCGGCAGTTCGTCGAGGGCGTCGTCCTGGACCTCGAGGAGGGCTAGGGCACCGCTCGGTCAGCCCCCGCGGGCGTCCCGCGCCACCGGCGCCGCGTGCTCACGCGCCGCCACCATCGCCGCCTGACCGCCAAACCACTCCCGCAGCGACGGGTAGCCGCGCCGCTGCAGGAGCACGGCCGCGCCGAGCCCCGCGAACGCGATCGCCACCCCCACGACCCCGTCGAAGATGTAGTGGTTCGCCGTGGCCACCACGGAGATCGACTGCAGCACGAGGTTCACGATCGCGCCGACCCGCACGAGCAGGTGATCCGTCGCGTGGAAGAGCGCGACGGCGAGCAGCACCGCCCATCCGACGTGCAGCGACGGCACGGCCGCGAACGGGTTGACGAAGGGCTTCGTCGACTGGGTCTGGTAGGCGAGGTTCGAGTACTGCGCGAGCGTGTCGACGAATCCCCACTCCTTGAGGAAGCGAGGGGGGGCCACCGGGAACGTCCAGTAGAGGATGAGCGCGAGCGCACCCGAGAGCAGCAGCGCGTCGCGCAGCAGCGTGTAGCTGTTGCGCCGCTTCCAGAAGAGCACGAGCCCGACGGCGAGGATCAGCGGGAAGTCGAGCCAGAAGTAGACGAAGTTCACCATCGTCAGGAGCGGCGCGGATTCGAGCACCCAGCGGTTCACCACGGGCTCGATGTAGAGCCCGAGCGACGACTGTAGGCCGACGATCCAGCGCGCGTTCGCCAACGCGTCCGAGGTGCGGTCGATCACGGCGCCGCGTACGAGGAAGTAGAGGAGGAAGCCGAGCGTGGCGAGCCCGATCTCGATCAGGTCGAACCACACGACGCCGGAGCGCTCCGGAGCGGTGACCGCGTGCAGGTACCGGTAGATGCGCCGCTTCATGCTCCCGACCGACCCCGCACGGCGAGCGGCCCGTCGCTCGCCCGTCGCTGCGTCATTGTATGGGCTCGGTGCGCGCGCTCCCGGGCGCCGGCGCCCGGTTGCCCGTGCTCTCGTGGCGCTCCTATGCTCCGCGCGCCTGCGGGCGGCGCGCGTCGCCCGGCCGTCCTCATCACCCTGAAGGAGCGCGTCGTGCAGCTTCACGTCGCCGGCGGGAACCTCACCGCGCAGCGAGTCGACACGTACGTCGTCACGGTGCCCGAAGGCGCGCGCCGGCTGGCAGGCCAGACGGCTGCGGTCGACCGCGCCCTCGACGGCGCCATCGCGGCGCAGCTCGCGGCCGGCGTGGCCACGGGTAAGGACGGCGAGATCACAGCGCTTGCCGCCGGCGACGGCGTGCACGCGCAGCGCGTCGTGGTCCTGGGCACCGGCAAGCGCGACGAGGCGGAGACGGCGGACCGCCTCCGCACCCGCATCGCGAACGCCTCGCGGCGGCTGCGCACGCTCGGTGTCGGCTCCGTCGCCCTCGGCCTCGGCGGCGTCACGTCGCCGATCGACCCCGCGTCCGCGGGGCGCGCGATCGCCGAGGGCCTGCTCCTCGGCCTCTACCGGTTCGACAAGCACCACACGCGCGCCGCCGACCGCGCGCAGGGCTCGATCGGCGACGTGACGCTCGTCGAGCCGGCGGCCGGGCGCGTTGCCGAGGTCCGCCGCGGCGTCGAGCAGGGGCGCGTGCTCGCCGAGGGCCAGAACCTCGCGCGCGACCTCGGCAACGAGCCGGCGAACCTGATGACGCCGACGATCGTCGCGCAGCAGGCACAGCGCATCGCCTCGGAGACCGGGCTCGAGTGCAAGGTGATCGAGCGCGCCGAGGCCGAGCGGCTGAAGATGGGCTCCTTCCTCTCGGTGGCGAACGGCTCCGTGCAGCCGCCGAAGTTCATCGTGCTCACCTACCGCGGCGGCCGCGGCAACCGCTTCGTCGGACTCCTCGGCAAGGGCATCACCTTCGACACCGGCGGCATCTCGCTGAAGCCCGGCGACGGCATGGAGTCGATGAAGGGCGACATGACCGGCGCCGCCTCGGTGATTGGCGCGATGCAGGCGATCGCGCGGCTCGCCCCGCGGGTGAACGTCATGGGCATCGCGCCATGCACCGAGAACATGCCGAGCGGCTCCGCGACCAAGCCCGGCGACGTGGTCTACGCGATGGACGGCCAGTCGATCGAGGTGATCAACACCGATGCCGAGGGCCGCCTCGTGCTCGCGGACGCGCTCGCGTACGCGAAGCAGCAGGGGTGCGACACCCTCGTCGACATCGCGACGCTGACCGGCGCAATGAACGTCGCCCTCGGAAGCGTGCGCTTCGGCGTCTTCGCGAACAACGACCGCGTCTGGAGCGACCTCGAGCGCGCCTCCGGCGCCGCCGGCGAGCGGGTCTGGCGCATGCCGCTCGACCGCGAGTACGCCGACCAGATCAAGTCGGACGTCGCCGACGTGAAGAACACCGGCGGGCGCGCGGCGGGCTCCGTCACCGCAGCGAAGTTCCTCGAGCGCTTCGCCGGGAACACCCCCTGGGCACACCTCGACATCGCCGGCGTCATGAACGCCTCGAGCGACCGCGGCGTGCTCGTGAAGGGCAACAGCGGCATCCCGGTGCGCACGCTCGTGCACTTCGTGCTGGGGCGCGCGCGCTAACACGCGACCGCGCCCTGCGCATTCCCCGGCGCTCCGCGCCGGGGCGCCCGGCGGGGCCGTCGCCAGACCGTCCCCCGCGATCTCCCGGCGGCCGTCGCCCCCAACCAAATCTCAACCGGCTCTCCGCCGCGCTCGCTCTACGCGCGGCCCGGCCCAATCGTTCCCCACTATCCGGCTCGGAGTACGTCGCCGGGACGTGGACGAACCAGAGCGTCACCGTCACGTTCGGCTGCCACGACCCGGGCGGGCCGAACGCCTCCGCGGTCGCGGTGAACACCCTCTGGGGCGCCACGATCACCGCTGAGGGTGCCGACCAGAGCGTGACGAATGCGGGCGAGTGCATCGACGCCGCCGGCAACACCGCGAGGGGGACGACCGTTGGCCCCATCCATGTCGACCGAACGCCGCCCACCGTGACCGTGGCCGGCGCCTACCACTAGAACCTGCGCACGCGCACGCACTGCCGCGCGGCAGCCCGCCCGTGGCGCTCGCGATCACGATGACCGCCGACGACGGTGTCGCGCGTGCGGTGACGGTCACGCTCCGCTACCCAGGGCACCGGCGGGCCCCCCCACCCGCCGTGCGGATCGGG
Source organism: Chloroflexota bacterium (assembly GCA_016866055.1). Lineage (GTDB taxonomy): Bacteria > Chloroflexota > Dehalococcoidia > UBA2979 > UBA2979 > VGNK01. Next base: position 4,217 of record VGNK01000072.1, read on the forward strand.
ACCACGCACCGGGCCGCTCGCGACACGCGCCGCGGCGGCCCGGTATCGTGTCCGGCGTGTCGACCTCATCGATCCGCGGGCTCGCCGGCGTCCTCGTGTGGACCGACGCCGCGCGCTTCGACGCGATGCGCCGCTTCTACGTCGAGATGCTCGGGCTGCGCGCGCGCTCCGACCGCCGCGGCTTCGTGAACTTCGAGTGGGGGGACCTCCGCCTCACCGTCGCCGTGCACGACGGCGTCGCCGGCGGCTCGCGCGAGCCGCTGCGGGTGATGCTGAACCTCCGCGTCGACGACATCGACGCGGCGCACGCGGCGCTCGTGCGCGCCGGCGTGCGCTTCTCTCGCGCGCCGGCGACCGAGCCGTGGGGCGGGCGCGTCGCGACGTTCCAGGATCCGGACGGCAACACGCTGCAGCTGATGCAGCCCCCGGGGAACGCCGGATGAGGATCGCGCTCGACTTCGACGGCACCATCGCGGGCTGGGGTGCCGCGATGGACCGCTGGATGCGCGACCAGCTCGGCGCGGAGCTCGACCCCACCCGCGACGTGGCCGAGCAGATGGCGCGCGAGCAGCTCGTTGCGATGGTGCGCGCGATCCTCGGGAGCGAGCTCACGCTCGCGATGGAGCCCCTGCCGGGGGCGCTCGAGGCGATCGCGCGCCTCTCCGAGGCACACGCCCTCTACGTGGTCACCGCCCGCAACGAGCTCGAGGCGCGCTTCGCGCGCGAGTGGCTCGAGCGCCACCGCGTTCCGCTCGCGGGCGTGTTGCACACGTCGAGCGCCTCGAAGGCGCCCGCGTGCGACGCGATCGGAGCCGACCTGCTGCTGGACGACACCCCTGCCGTCCTCGCGGACCTGCTCCCCACGCCGACGCGCCCCGTGCTGCTCGAGTCGCGCTCCCGGCGCGCGGAACCTCGGCCGGCCGGCATCCACGTCGTCGAGCACTGGGCCGCCTTCGAGGCGCTCTGCGCGCGCCTCTCCACGATGGCGGAGGCGCGCTGATGCGCCTCGGGCTCGACTTCGACGGCACGAGCGACTCCGCCGCGCTCACGGTGCGCAACGCCCCGGAGCGCGGGGGGCTCGCCATCACGCGCGCGCAGTCGATGCGGCCAGGGGCGGTCCCGGATCATGGGCCCCGAGCGATACGAGATGACGATCGCGCTCGACGTGCTGCTGGAGGACTCGCCAGCCACGCTGCTGGCGCTCACTGGGAGCGCATCTGCGCGGCGCTGCTGGGGACGCCGCATAACGCCGCCGATCCGCGCGCCCCCCACGTGCGCGCCGGGCCCGACTGGACGGCCTTCGAGCGCCTGGCCGTCGCGCTGGACGAGGGCCGCGCCCGCGGGGTGTGAGCGGGGGGCGGAGCGCCGGCGGCGGATCAGCCGATCAGCGCGCGCACGACGAGCAGCGGCCACGCCGCCGCGATGCCGCCGTTCCGCATCCATCGCAGCACGCGGTGATCCACGCCGTGACGCTGCGTGTAGAGCCCGTTCCCGACGAAACCCACGCTGCCTACCGCCGCCGCGACGAGGATCGCCAGCGTGACGAGCGACTCCACCCGCTCAGCGCACCTCGCGCAGCAGCTCCCCGACGCGATCGAGGATGCGCATCCCCACGTCGTACTTCGAGAGCAGCGGGAGGTCTTCCTGCCCGCCACGATCGTCGAGGATCGCGACGCGGTTCGTGTCGACGGCGAAGCCTGCGTCGGTCGCGCTCACGTCGTTCGCCACCATGAGGCGCGCGCCCTTCGCGCGCAGCTTGCGCGCGGCGTTCGCGAGCAGGTCGTCGGTCTCCGCCGCGAAGGCGACCTTGATCAGCCGCGGCTCGTCGATCGAGGCGATGATGTCAGCGTTCTGCACGAGCTCGATCGTGAGCCGGTCCGCACCCTCGCGCTTGATCTTGTGGGTTGCCGATCCCGCCGGCCGGTAGTCGGCGACCGCCGCAGCCATGATCAGCGCATCCGCGTTCCGGCAGGCCTCGCGCACCGCCTCGAACATCTCGGCATGGGCCGAGACGGGCACGGCGCGGACCCCGGCGGGCGTGGGCAGCGCCACCGTCGAGATCAGCGTCACCTCGGCGCCGCGGTCCCGGGCCGCCTGCGCGATCGCGTAGCCCTGCTTCCCGCTCGAGTGGTTGCCGATGAACCGCACCGGGTCGATCGCTTCGCGGTTCCCGCCGGCGGTGACCACGATGCGCCGACCCCGTAGGTCGCCGCGCTCGCGCCCGAGCCGCGCCTTCACGTGCTCCACGATGTCCGCCGGCTCGACGAGCCTGCCTGCCCCCATGCGCCCCGACGCGAGCCGACCGGCCGCCGGGCCCACGAACTGCACCCCACGCTGCTCGAGCAAGGCGCGGTTCGCCTGCGTCGCCGCGTGCTCCCACATCTGCGCGTCCATCGCCGGCGCCACGAGCAGCGGCGCCTGCGTGGCGAGCGCCGTGAGCGAGACGAAGTCGTCCGCCATCCCGTGCGCCAGCCGCGCGATGGTCGACGCGGTCGCCGGCGCGATCAGCATCAGGTCCGCACGACGCGCGAGCTCCACGTGCGCCTCGCCGTGCTCGCCGTTCGGCCGGAACATGTCCGTGTGCGGCTCCCGCCCGGTGATCGAGCGAAACGCGAGCGGCGTCACGAACGCCGTCGCCGCCGGCGTCAGCGCGACGTCGACCACCGCCTCCGCCTGCACGAGCTTGCTCGCGAGGTCCACCGCCTTGTAGCACGCGATCGACCCGGTGACGCCCAGCACGATGTGCCGGCTGGCGAGCGGCTCGGATCCATCCAGGGGTCTCGTCGTCACTTGTTCGCCCCGTACACCAGACGCAGCCCCTCGAGGTTGAGGTTCTCCTCCAGCGCGTCGAAGCAGCCGGCCTCGGCCGCGATCACGCTCGCATACCCGCCCGTTGCCACGACCGTCGCGTCTTCGCCGATCTCCTCCTTGAAGCGGCGCACCATGCCGCGCACCATCTCGGCGTACCCGAAGACGATGCCGGCCTGCATCGAGTGCGTCGTGTTGCGCCCGATCGGGTTCGGCGGACGCTCCAGGCTCACCCGAAACAGCATCGCCGCGCGCGCCATCAGCGCCTGCGCCGCGATCGCGATGCCGGGCGCGATCGCGCCGCCGAGGTAGTCGCCCTCCCGCGAGACCGCGTCGAACACGAGCGCGGTGCCGACGTCCACGATGATTATCGGGGGCGAGTACCGCTTCAGCGCCGCGACCGCGTGGAGCACGCGGTCCGGGCCCACCTCGCGCGGGTTGTCGTACAGCACACGGACGCCGGTCTTCACGCCCGGCCCTACCACCAGCGCCTCCACCGAGAAGTAGTCGCGGCAGACCTGTCGGAACGTGTTCAGCAGCGGGGGAACCGTGGACGACATCACCGCCGCGTGGATCCGCGACGGCTCGATCTCGCGGCTGCGCAGCAGCCCGAGCAGCAGCATCGCGTACTCGTCCGGGAGGTTCTCCTGGTCGGTCGCGATCCGGAAGGTCGCGGCGAGGCGAGGCCCCTCGTAGATGCCCATCGCGACGCTGGTGTTGCCGATGTCGATCGCGAGCAGGAGATCGTGACGGCTCAACTCGCGGACCCCGCCGATACGCGCCCCGTGGGTCGGATGGGCGTTTCGCCCTCTCCGCGTCTGCGCGCGATCCACTGGCGGAGCAGCGCGCGGCGAGGCGGAGTATACGGCCGGTCGGTGTACCCCCGCGCCGCGCACGGCACGCCGCCGTGCCGGCGGGGAGCGTGTACGCGATCTGAGCCACAGTCCCCCCGCCGCCGATTTCGCGGCGTTTCAGGTGTCACTAGCCAGAAAGACCTTGATCCGCCGGATCGGCCGGTGCTACAGTGCGCCGCGTTGTCACTCCCCCGCCGATGCGGCTAGCGGGGTGGTGGGCACGGCCGAATATCGGCTCGCGAACTCAAGAGGGCCACCTCAACCGGTTCGTCGGTACCGCTTATCAACGGATGTTGAACATCTGTGGATTCGCGCGCGCGCCGCACGGGCGGGGGCACGGCATTGGCGAAGCACCCGCCCGCTGACGACCACGGTGCCACGCCGGCCACACTCGACACCGACGCCGACGCCCTCTGGATCGCCGCCCTGCGCGACCTCTCGCATCAGGTCTCGCGCGCAAACTACGAGACGTGGCTCGAGGGCACCGAGGGCGTGCGCCTCGACGGCGACACGCTCGTGATCGGCACCCGCTCCGAGTTTGTGACGGAGTGGCTGCAGAAACGCCTGCGCCCCGCGATCATCCGGACCCTCACGGACCTCGCCGGCCGCCAGCTCGCGATCGCCTTCGAGCCGCTTCCCGCTGACGACGACCGCGGACCGGCGCTCCGCCACGCCGCCGACGACGTCGCCACGCGCGCGGCCGGACCGCGGCCGCGCCTCCGCGAGCGCTACAGCTTTGACAGCTTCGTCGTCGGCCCGAGCAACCGCCTCGCGTTTGCCGCGGCCGAGGGCGTCGCGAACGCGCCCGGGCGCCTCTACAACCCGCTCTTCATCTACGGCGCCGCCGGCCTCGGCAAGACGCACCTGCTCCAGGCGATCGGACACCGGCTGATCGAAGAGTCGCTGTATGTCGTCTATCTCAGCGCCGAGGCGTTCACCAACCAGCTGATCACCGCGATCCAGCAGCGCACGATGCCCGAGTTCCGCGCGCGATACCGGCAGAGCGAAGCCCTCCTGATCGACGACATCCAGTTCATCGCCGGCAAGGAGCAAACGCAGGAGGAGTTCTTCTACACCTTCAACGAGCTCCACGAGGCCGGGCACCAGATCGTGATCACCTCGGACAAGAGCCCACCGCATATCCAGCACCTCGAGGAACGGCTGCGGACACGCTTCGAGTGGGGGATGATCGCCGACCTCCAGGTGCCGGACATCGAGACGCGCGTCGCCATCCTGCGGCGCAAGGCCGCCGAGCAACGTACTTCCGTCCGCGACGAGGTCCTCCACCTGATCGCGAGCCGCTTCAAGAACAATATTCGCGAGCTCGAGGGTTCGCTCACCCGCGTCCTCGCCTACTCACGACTGACGAGCGAACCGCTCTCCCCCGACCTCGTCCGCTCCGCGCTCGCGTCCCTTGAGCCAACCGAGCCGCGCCTCCCACCCTCGCCCGATCTGATCATGGAGGCGGTCTGCCGCTACTTCGAGATCGACCAGCAGGCGCTCCTCTCCAAGAGCCGCGAGAAGCGCGTCGCGTATCCCAGGCAGATCGCGATGTACCTCATGCGCGAACTCGGCAACCGCTCCCTCGTCGAGATCGGCGACGCGCTCGGTGGCCGCGACCACTCCACGGTCCACCACGGGTGGCGCAAGATGGAGCGCGCGCTCTCCGTCGACCCCGAGACGAAGCGCGACATCGCCAGCCTGCGCGACCTCGTCGAGCGGTCGCGCCGCATCGCCTGACACCTAGCTGCCCGGCGACCGATCACCCGTCGCGTTTCTATCGGCTCCTGATCGATTTATGAAACCACTCACGCACGTTTCCCGTTCGTCTATATCGACTTGGACAACACCGGTAAATCCGTGGATAGCTCACCTACGTTGTGCGTGAGCCTGACCGCTTCCACGACCTCCTAACGTTTGTGGTGGACGGTAGCCCTCCGTCGCGCCCACTCTCCACACTCGTTCCCACGCGCGCTCACGTGCTGTCCCCGTAATGCTCCCTCTGGACGCAGATTCCGCCTCCACCGCGTCCACATCCCCTACTACGACGACGATCGGAGTGTCATGGATCCTCCTTCGTGCACACTCCCTAACTGCACGTAGCAGCCAGCGGCGTGCACAATCGGTGTCGTGATCGACCGCGTCGAGCTACGTGTCCGCGGGGGTGGTGGCGGGGACGGCTTCGTCTCGTTCCGCCGCGAGAAGTACGTGCCCCGCGGCGGACCGGACGGTGGCGACGGCGGCCGCGGCGCTGATGTCGTCCTCGTGGCGGAGCGACGTGTGAGCACGCTCGCGTCGTTCCATGCTCGCCAGCGCCTGCATGCGAAGGACGGGGTGCCGGGCGGGCCCAACCAGCGTCGCGGCGCGTCGGCGCCGCACCTACGGGTGGCTGTTCCCGTCGGTACGGTGGTGTGGGCGCTCGACGGCGGTGGAGCGGCGGATGCGGAGGCGGTGTTGCTCGCGGACCTTGCGGAGGAGGGTGCCTCCGCGGTCGTGGCGCGCGGCGGTCGCGGCGGCTTTGGGAACCGGCGCTTCACGACGCCGACGCGCCGAGCTCCGCGGTTCGCGCAGCGAGGGGCGGCCGGCGAGGAGCGCACGCTCCGGCTGGAGTTGAAGCTACTCGCCGACGTCGGCCTGGTGGGTCTTCCGAACGCGGGCAAGTCCACGCTGCTGCGGGCGTGGAGCCGCGCGACGCCGAAGGTGGCTCCATACCCGTTCACGACGCTTGAGCCCGAGCTGGGTGTGGTGGAGGTCGGATACGACTCCTTCGTCTGCGCGGACATGCCCGGGCTGATCGAGGGCGCGAGCGTCGGTGTCGGGCTTGGGCACGAGTTTCTCCGCCACATCGAGCGGACACGCGTGCTCGTGCACGTCGTGGACATGAGCGCAGATGACCCGATGGTGGCGATCGCCACGATCGATGAGGAGCTTGCGACGTTCGGCCACGGGCTCGCGGAGAAGCCGCAGCTCGTTGCGCTCAACAAGGTGGACGACCCGGACGCGCGGGCCCACGTGGAGTTGCTGGAGCCGAGGCTGGCGCGGCTAGGCCGGTCGTGGCTTGCGATCTCGGCGGCCACAGGCGAGGGGACGGCGGAGCTCGCACGGCGGGCGCTGGCGCGGGTGCGCGAGATTGATGAGCGTGACGCCCGGGTCCGTGCGAGCGAACTGCCGGTGCTCCGGCCTGAGCCGCGTCGGCGGCGGTTCGAAGCCGTGCTCGGCGAGGACGAGGTCGCGGTGGTGACGGGGCCGACGCCGGAGTGGCTTGCGGCGACGCTCCCGCTCGACAACTTGGACGCGCGGCAGGAGCTCTTCCTCCGCCTGCGGCGGCTCGGGGTGGCACGCGCGCTCGAGCGGCTCGGGGTCGAGGTCGGCGACGAGGTGCGCATCGGCGACGTGACCGTGCGCTGGGAGGTGTGAGTGGCGCGCCCGCAGCAGCGTGGACTTGCCCGCGTTCGGAAGACCCACCAGGCCGACGTCGGCGAGCAGCTTCAACTCCAGCGGGAGCGTGCGCTCCTCGCCGGCCGCCCCGCGCTGGAGCGGCGGCTCGGCATGCTCGGCGGCACGTTTGATCCGCCGCACCTCGCCCACCTCGTACTCGCCGCGGCCGCGCACCATCACCTCGGGCTGGAGCGCGTGCTGTTCGTGCCGGCGGGCGACCCGTGGCGCAAGCGCGGGCGTGCCGCGCTCTCGCCGGCGTGGGCGCGGCTGCGGCTCG
>VGNK01000073.1 GCA_016866055.1 Chloroflexota bacterium
GGCGCGCGCGCGCGCCCGTCCCCGCGGCCAGCTGTGCCTCGTGCGGGTGATCCGGCCCCGCGTACACCTTCAGGTGCCGGTAGAGCTCGCGGCCGAGCGCCGAGCGCGGCAGCATCCCGCGCACCGCGCTCTCCACGACGCGAGTGGGGTCGCGGTCCATCTGCTCGGAGAAGGTGCGCGTGCGCAGCCCGCCCGGGTAGCCGGTGTGGCGGTAGTAGACCTTCTGGTCGGCCTTGGCCCCCGTGAGGACCACCGCACCTGCGTTCACGACGATCACGTGATCGCCCATCGCGAGGTGCGGCTCGTATGTTGGCTTGTGCTTCCCCATGAGCAGCCGCGCCGCCTCGGTCGCGACGCGACCGAGCGGCCGTCCACCGGCGTCGATCACGTGCCAGGCGCGCTGGATGTCGGGTGCGCCGAGCCGGTAGGTCTTCATCGTCATCGTTCCGTCCCCGTCTCCCACGTGACGGTGCCGGGCGGATAGCGCACGGCATCCAGCGTCAGCCCCTGCGGCGGCGCGGTCGGCCCCGCGCTCCCCGGCGGTCCGTCCACGAGCGCCGCGAACTCCTCCACGTCCATCCGCCCGCTTCCCACCCGCTCGAGCGCGCCCACCGTGCGGCGCACCTGGTGCGGCAGAAAGCCCCCGGCCTCCATCGTCACCTCGACGACCTCCGCGCCGCACCGCCGCACCTCGCAGCGCTGCAACGCGCGCACCGTCGAGTACCCCGCCGGGACGGGGCCGCAGAACGCGGACCAGTCCCGGGCCTCCCGCGGCAGCCGCCGGGCCGCCGCGGCCATCGTCGCGGCGTCCAGCCGGTGCGGGAGCTGCCACGCGCCGCGGCGCGTCATCGGCGACCGCGCGCGGCCGTCCTCGATGCGGTAGCGGTAACACCGCGACTCCGCACCGCGTCGCGGGTCGAACCCCGCGTCCACCTCCGCCGCTCCGCGCACCACCACGTCCTCCGGGAGGAAGTGGTTCAGCGCGTCCCGCCAGGTGGCCGGTGCGTGCGCCGACGACGTGTCCAGCGCCACCACCTGGCCCCGAGCGTGCACGCCGGCGTCGGTGCGGCCGGCGAACGCCACGCGACGCCGCTCACCGGTGAACGCCTTGACCGCCGCCTCCACGGTGCCCTGCACCGTCCGCTGCGACCGCTGGGACTGCGACCCGGCGAAGTCCGTCCCGTCGTACTCGATCAGCAGGGCGATCCGAAACACCGGCCGCCCTGCCCGCCTAGACCAGCTCCAGCCGAGCCGCCGGCGCCGCGTCCCCGTACCGCTGACCGAGCTTCACCACGCGGGTGTAGCCGCCGGGACGGTCCGCGTACCGCGGCGCGATCTCCGCGAACAGCTGGTCGACCACCGCGGTGTCGTAGCCGAACGCGAGCGCCTGCCGGCGCGCGTGCAGCGTGCCGCGCTTGCCCAGCGTGATCATGCGCTCCACGAAGCGCCGCGCTTCCCTGGCGCGTGCCTCGGTGGTCTCCACTCCGCCGTGCTCCAGCACGCTCATAGCGATGCTGCGGAGCATCGCCATGCGCTGCGACGTGTCCATGTCGAAGCGGCGCCCGGCCTTGCGATGTCGCATCTGCGCCCTCTCCCCCGAGCCCCGCTAGTCCTTGCGCTCGCGGCCGGCTTCCTTGAGCGCCTCCATGAGCGCCGCGCCGAGCGCGCCCACCTCGTCGCTCTCCTCCGCCTCCTCGAGGTCCTCGTCCTCTTCGACCTCGACGCGCTCCGCCGCCGGCCGCTCCGCCGTCAGCGCGGCGGTCGCCACCGCGGCGCCGCGCCGCGTGTCGACGCGCGGCGGCGGGAAGCCGTGCTCGAGCAGCTTGTCGCGCAGCTCCAGGTACGACTTCTCGCCGAAGTTACGCAGCGCGAGCAGCTCCTCCTCGGACTTCTCGAGCACCGCCCCTACCGTCATCAGCCCCGAGCGCTTCAGGCAGTTGTACGCGCGCACCGAGAGGTCGAGCTGCTCGATCGGCGTGTCGTAGCCCTCGAAGGGCGCCTGCTCGTGCGCGAGCGACGGCTCGGCCGCCGCGTCTCCACGCCCGACGCGCTGGAAGCCCATCATCTGCTCGCGCAGGATCTCCGCGGCCATCGAGACCGCGTGCTCGCCGCCGATCGTCCCGTCGGTCCAGATCTCCATGTCGAGCCGGTCGTAGTTCGTGTCCTGCCCGACCCGCGTGTTCGAGACCCGGTAGTTCACCCGCCGCACCGGCGTGAAGAGCGCGTCGACCGGGATCACCCCGATCGGCAGCCCCTCGCTCACCGTCGCCGGCAGGTAGCCGCGCCCAGTCTCCACGTTGATGTCGACGACGAGCGAGGCGTCCTTGCCGCTCAGCCAGGCGAGGTGGAGATCCGGGTTCACGACCTCGTAGTCGGCCGTCGTCTGGATCTGGCCGGCCGTCACCTCGCCCTCGCCGCTCACCTCGAGGAAGAGACGCGCGGGGCGATCCGAGAAGGCGCGCAGACGCACCTCCTTCAGGTTGAGCAGAAGCTCGGTGACATCTTCCTTCATGCCCTCGACGGTGGAGAACTCGTGCTCCACCCTCTCGATGCGGACGGACGTGATCGCCGCGCCGGAGAGCGACGAGAGCAGCACCCGGCGCAGCGCGTTACCGAGCGTGGTGCCGAACCCGGGCTCCAGCGGCTCCGCGACGATGCGCGCGTAATCCGCCTCCTCCGTCTCGACCCGAATCTCTGGTTTCAGCAGATCAGCCAAGAGACACCTCTCACGCTCCCCGCCGGGAGGAGCGGCGATTCTCGCTTAGCGCGAGTAGTACTCAACGATCGCGTTCGGGTTGAAGTGCGGCTCCCAGTCGCCGTGGCCGGGGAGCGCGATCACGCGCCCCTTCAGCCCCGCCCGGTCGATCTCGAGCCAGCCGGGCACCTCGCGGTTCTTGATCTCCTCGGCGAGGATCTTCGCGTACTCCGATCGGCGCCCGCGCGGCGTGAGCGCGACCTCCTGTCCCACCTTCACCTGCGCGCTGGCGACGTCGAGCTTGCGGCCGTCGATGGCGACGTGGCCGTGCGTGACGAGTTGCCGCGCCTGCGGCCGGCTCGAGGCGAACCCGAGCCGGTAGACGACGTTGTCGAGTCGCGTCTCGAGCGACTGCATCAAGAGGTCCGTCGTCACGCCCTGGCGCTGCGTCGCGTCCTCGTAGTAGCGGCGGAACTGCGCCTCCATCAGCCCGTAGGCGTAGCGCACCTTCTGCTTCTCGACCAGCTGAAGTCCGCGGTCGGAGACCTTGCGCCGCCGCAGGGGGCGCGGCCCCGGCGGGTTCTGGCGGCGCGTGATCGCGCAGCGCGCCTTCCCGCAGAGCGGGACGCCGTAGCGGCGGCACTTCCGACACTTCGGACCGGTGTATCGAGCCATCGAGCGCGCTTCCTCCTACGTCCGCGGCCGGCGCCGGGGGCGGCACCCGTTGTGCGGGATCGGCGTCACGTCGCGGATCGCGCTCACGCGCACGCCCATCGACGAGAGCGCGCGGATCGCGGCCTCGCGCCCGGGGCCGGGGCCCTTCACGAAGACCTCGACCTCGCGCAGCCCGTGCTCCATCGCGCGCTGCGCGGCGCCCTCCGCCGCGAGCTGCGCCGCGTACGGCGTGCTCTTGCGCGAGCCGGTGAAGCCGGCCGCGCCCCCGCTGCCCCACGAGAGCACGTTCCCGTTCGGGTCGGTGATCGTGATGATCGTGTTGTTGAACGTCGACGTCACGTACGCGCGTCCGCGCGGCACGTTTTTCCGCTCGCGACGCCGCCCGCGCGTGGATGCCCGTGATCGACCCATCGTCGCCTCGCTCGCTCAGCCGCCTACTTGCGCGCGGCCCGCCGCTTGCCGGCCACCGTGCGCCGCGCGCCGCGTCGGGTGCGCGCGTTCGTCTTCGTGCGCTGCCCGCGCACCGGGAGCCCGCGGCGATGACGCTGCCCGCGGTAGCAGTTGATCTCGATCAGCCGCTGGATGTTCTGCCGGATCTCGCGGCGCAGGTCCCCCTCGACCACGTGCTCGCCCTCGACCACCGCGCGGAGCCGCAGCACCTCGTCGTCCGTGAGGTCCCGCACCATCCGCTCCGGCGCGATCTTCGTCAGCTCGAGGATCTTCACCGCCTTCGAGCGCCCAATGCCGTAGATGTACGGCAGCGAGAACAGCACCTGCTTGTCACGCGGGATGTCGACGCCGGCGATTCGAGCCATGCTCCGCCCCCTACCCCTGGCGCTGCTTGTGGCGCCGGTTCGTGCAGATCACGCGCACCTTGCCGTGCCGCCGGATGATCTGGCACCTGTCGCACCGCTTCTTGATCGACGCCGATACCTTCATCTCTCGCCGTCTCCCCGGCACGCTCCCTACCGGAAGCGGTAGGTGATCCGTCCCCGGCTCAGGTCGTACGGGCTCAGCTCCACCAGTACCCGGTCTCCCAGCAGGATCCGGATGTAGTTCATGCGCATCCGCCCCGAGATCCCCGCGAGCACGTGGTGCCCGTTCGCCAGCTCCACGTCGAACATCGCGTTGGGCCGCGCCTCCTTGACGATGCCCTCGACCTCGATGACCTCTCTCTTCTTGTCGCGCTTCTCTCGCGGCCCCCGGCTTCTGCCCATCGTCTGCTCCTCCCGCTCTACTCGATGCGGGTGAGGACCTCCGGGCCCGCCTCCGTGACCGCGACGGTCTCCTCGAAGTGAGCCGAGAGGCTCCCATCGCGCATCCGGACAGTCCAGCGGTCCGACTCTTCGACCGTCGCCGGGTGGCCGATCGAGAACATCGGCTCCAGCGCCAGCACCATCCCGGCCTTGAGCTTGTGCCCCGTGCCCTTGCGGCCCGAGTTCGGGATGTGCGGCTCCTCGTGCATGTGGCGGCCGACCCCATGCCCCCCGTAGTCCGCGATGATCCCGTAGCGCCCCGCGCGGCTTCCAATCGCGTGCGAGAGGTCGCCCACGTGACCCCCGACACGCACCTCGGCGATGCCCGCCCAGAGCGCTTCCTCCGTCACCCGGATCAGCTCACGCGCCTCCCCGCTCACCGCCCCCACGGGCGCGGTGAACGCGGCGTCAGCGACATAGCCCTGGTACGTGACGCCGAGGTCGATGCTGACGATGTCCCCCTCCTTCAGCACCCGCTCCGTCGGGATACCGTGCACGAGCTGCTCGTTCACCGAGAAGCAGATGGCGCCCGGGTACGGGGGCTTCCCCCCGGGCGCGTAACCGATGAACGTCGGCTCCGCGCCACGCTCCGCGATCGCCTCGCGCGCGATCCGGTCGAGCTCGACGCCGCTGATCCCCGGCCGCACCGCGGCGCGCAACAGGGCGCGCACCTCCGCGTTGATCCGGCCCGCCTGCCGCATCACGTCGAGCTCCGACCCGGACTTGATGACGACAGACACTTTATCTTACGCCCCTCGCGCCGCTCCCCGCACCCCGGAGCGCGCCCTCCAGCCGCGCGGTCACCTTGCCCGGCTCGCCGGTCCCGTCCACCTCGCGCAGCTTGCCCTGCTTGCCGTAGTACGCGGCGAGCGCCTCGGTCCACGCGCGGTTCGTGTCGAGGCGCGCCTGCACGGTCTCGGGCCGGTCGTCCTCCCGCTGCATGAGCGCCGCCCCGCAGCGATCGCACACCCGCGACCGCTTCGGCGGGTTCGTCAGCTCGTGGTAGATCGCGCCGCAGCTCGGGCAGCTCCAGCGGCCCGTGAGCCGCTGCATGAGCAGCGCCTCGGGCACCTGCATGTACAACACCACGTCGATCTGGGCACCGCGCTCGCCAAGCGCCCGGTCGAGCGCCTCCGCCTGCCGGATCGTGCGCGGGAAGCCGTCGAGCATGATCCCCGCCGCCGCGTCCGGCCGCGCGATCCGCTCGAGCAGCATCGCGATCGTGACCTCGTCCGGCACGAGCTCACCACGCGACATGAATTCCTGCGCACGCCTGCCGAGGTCCGTGCCCTCAGCCGCCGCCTGCCGGAACATATCGCCCGTCGAGATGTGCAGCAGCCCGTGGCGCTCAGCAAGCACCTTCGCCTGCGTGCCCTTCCCGGCGCCGGGAAGCCCGAGGAGGATGATCTGCATCAGGTGATGAACCCCTCGTAGTTGCGCATCACCATCTGCGCCTCCACCTGCCGCATCGTGTCGATCACAACCCCGACGACGATCAGCAGACCGGCCGCGCTGATAGTCAGCGCCTGCACGTCGGTCAGCGCGGTGGCGAAGTACGGGATCACCGCGACGATCCCGAGGAAGATCGCGCCGCCCCACGTGATCCGTACGAGCACCCGCGTGATGTACTCCTGTGTCGGGCGGCCAGGACGGATGCCAGGGATGAAGCCGCCCTGGCGCTGGAGGTTCTCCGCCAGGTTCTGCTGCGAGAACACGACCATCGTGTAGAAGAACGTGAAGATCATGACGAGCAGAAACGTGCCGATCCAGTAGAGCGGCGCCGTCGGGGAGAACGCCTTCTGGAAGAACGTCGCGAAGTTCGCGATCCACCCCACGTCGGAGGTCGTCGCGACGAACTGCGCCACGACGGGGGGGAAGATCATGATCGACGTTGCGAAGATGAGCGGGATCATGCCGGCGGTGTTCAAGCGCAGCGGGAGGTGCGACTGCCCTTGCTGGCGGTACATGCGCCCGCCTCGGAAGGTCGAGCGCGCATACTGCACGGGGATCCGCCGCTGCGCCTCCTGGAAGAGCACGATGAACGCGACAACCAGGACGGTCACCGTCGACAGCAACACGAGCCCGGTGATCGCGGCTCCCGTCCCGGAGAGCACGCCGCGCCCGACGATCCCGGGCAACCCGGCCACGATCCCGCCGAGGATGATCAGCGAGATGCCGTTCCCGATGCCGCGCTCCGAGATCAGCTCGCCCAGCCAGACGAGGAACATCGTTCCCGCCACGAGCGAGAAGATCGTCGCGAGCGTCGTGACCGCGTTGCCGCCGGTGAAGCCGACGTTCGAGATCCCGCCGAGTTGCTGGATCAGCAGCAGCTGCGCGTAGCCCTGAAACGCCGCGAGCGGCACCGTCATCCAGTGCGTGTAGAGCTGGATGCGGTTGCGCCCGGCCTCGCCCTCTTGCGATAGCGCCTGCAGCCGCGGCACGAGCGGGGTGGCCAGCTGCATGACGATCGTCGCGGTGATGTAGGGGTACACGCCGAGCGCCGCCACGGAGAGGTTTTGCAGCGCGCCGCCCGAGAAGATGTTGAGGAAGCCGAGGATCGCGTTGTTGTCGAACGTGCGCTGGAGCGCCTCGCGCTCCACACCCGGCACCGGCACGTGCGCGACGAACCGGAAGACGACCAGCATCCCGACCGCGAAGAGGATCTTCGCGCGCACCTCGGGCTGCGAGAAGGCGTCGATGCCCGCCTGCAGGAGCTGCGGGCGGGTCCTCGCCGGGGCCGTGCGCTGCGCCATCGCCTGGCTCGCTTCCCCGGCGGCCTAGCCGCCGGCCTCCGCCTGGCGCCGGTGCACGCGGTTGCGGGGGGTACGGTCCGCGGGGGCCAGCTCCTCGAACGAGCCACCGGCCGCGGCGATCGCCTGCTTCGCCGCCTCGGAGAGCCGCGGCGCGGTCACGCGCAGCGCCTTCGAGAGCGCGCCGCGCGCGAGGATCTTGTACGGCGCGCCCGGGTCGTCGATCAGGCGCGCGGCCGCCAGCACCTCGCCGTCCACCGCAGCGCCGGCGTCGAAGCGCCGCTCGAGATCCGCCAGGTTCACCGCCTGAAACTCGACCCGCGTCGGGTTGTGGAAGCCGCGCAGGCGCGGCAGCCGCCGCACCATCGGGATCTGGCCGCCCTCGAACCCCGGGCGCACCTTGCCCCGCGCGCGCTGGCCCTTGATGCCGCGCCCCGAGTACGTCCCCGTCCCCGAGCCGGCGCCGCGCCCGATGCGCTTGCGCGCGCGCTTCGCGCCCCTCGGCGACCGCAGGCTGTGCTGCTCCACGCTACGAGACCTCCTCCACCCGCACGAGGTGCGCGACCTTCTGCGCCATCCCGCGGATGCTCGGCAAGTCGTCGTGCTCCACCGTGTGGTGCAGCCGCCGCAGCCCCAGCGCGCGGATCGTCGCCTTCTGGTCCCTGGCGTAGCCGATGCTGGACTTCACCCAGGTGATGCGCAGCCTCGACGCCATCGTCACGCGCTCCCCGCGGCAGCCGCGATGCGAGCGCGGCGCGCCTCGTCCGGCCGACGCAGCGTGCGCAGCCCCTCGACCGTCGCCCGCACCACGTTCACCGGGTTGTTCGACCCGAGCGATTTCGTGAGCACGTCGGTCACGCCGGCCGCCTCCATCACCGCACGCACCGCGCCGCCCGCGATGAGGCCGGTCCCCGCGGACGCGGGTCGCATGATCACGCGCGACGCCTTGTACGACGCGTCCAAGTCGTGAACGATCGTCCCGTCCTTCATCAGCACGCGGAACATCGAGCGCCGCGCGATCACGCCGCCCTTGCGAATCGCCTCCGGCACCTCGTTCGCGCGGCCCATCCCGAACCCGACGCGACCCTGCCCGTCGCCCACGACCACGATCGCCGTGAACGAGAACCGCCGGCCGCCGCGCTGGACCTTCGCGACGCGGTTGATGTAGACCACCTTCTCGATCAGCTCGGGCGCGCCGTCGTCGTCGCCGCGTCGACGCTCACGCCGTCCATCGCGCCCGCGCGGGCCTGCCTGAACCATCAGAACACCAGCCCTCCCTCGCGTGCTGCGTCGGCGAGCGCCTTCACGCGCCCGGCGTACCGGAACCCGCCGCGGTCGAACACGACCGCCTCGATGCCGGCCTCCTTCGAGCGCTGAGCGAGCACTCGCCCCACCTGCTGCGCGCGCTCGGTCTTGTTGCCGTTGCCGCGCAGCGCCGCCTCGAGGTCCGAGGCTTGCGCGAGCGTGCGCCCCGCGCGGTCGTCGATCACCTGTGCGTAGATGTGCTGATTCGACCGGAACACCGCGAGCCGCGGCCTCGCAGGCGAGCCCTCGACCTTGCGCCGCACGCGCGCGTGGCGGTGCAGCCGGGCAGCATGCGGGGTCTGCGTTGCCGACATGCCTACGCCCTCGACTTCCCGGCCTTGAGTTTCACGACCTCGCCTCGATAGCGGATCCCCTTGCCGTGGTACGGCTCAGGCGGACGCACGCGCCGCACGAGCGCGGCCTGCTGCCCCACCACCTGCTTGTCGATCCCCGAGACGTGCAGCAGCGTCGGCGTCTCCACCTCGAACGTCGCGCCCTCGATCGGCTCCATCTGCACCGGATGCGAGAAGCCGACGGTCAGCACGAGGTTCGAGCCCTGCAGCTGCGCGCGGTAGCCCGTCCCCTGCAACTCCAGGGACCGGCGGAACCCGTCGGTCACGCCCGTGATCATGTTCGCGATCAGCGCGCGTGTGAGCCCGTGCACCGCGCGGTCTTCCGGCTCATCCGAGCGCCGCGTGACCACGACCTCGCCGTCGGCGACGCTCACGCGCACCGCCTCGTGCAGCTCCCGCTCGAGCTGCCCCTTCAGCCCCTTCACGCGGCAGCGCCTGCCGTCGACCGTCACCTCGACGCCCGCGGGGATGGGGACCGGCTTCCGCCCGACTCGCGACATCGTCGTCCTACCAGACGTAGCAGAGCACCTCGCCGCCGATCTTGCGACGCCAGGCCTCGCGGCCCGACATCACGCCGTGCGACGTGCTCATGATCGCCACCCCCAAGCCTCCGAAGACGCGGGGGATCTCCTGCTTGTTCACGTAGACGCGCAGCCCCGGGCGCGAGACGCGGCGGATGCCCGACAGCACCGCGCGCCGGTCGTCGCCGTAGCGAAGCCGCAACTCCAGGTAGGCGCGCGCGCCCTCGCGCACCTCGCCGATCTCGGTGATGAACCCCTCCTGCCGCAGCACCTCGGCGATCGACCGCTTCACCTTCGAGAGCGGGATGCGCACGGTGTCGTGGCGCGCGGAGGCCGCGTTGCGGACGCGGGTGAACATGTCAGCCAGCGGGTCGGACATCGTCATCCGGTGCGCCTGCCTTCCTGGGTGGTCTCCGCCGTCCGCTCGCTCACCACGCGGCCTTCTTCACGCCGGGGAGCTTCCCCTCGTTCGCGAGTCGGCGGAAGCAGATGCGGCACATCCCGAACCGCCGCATGAACCCACGGGGGCGCCCGCAGGGGCGGTCCACCCACACCACCGGGCAGCGGTTCTTCGCCCGGCTCGAGAACTTCGGCCTGCGGGTCGCCTTCGCGATCTGACTCTTCTTCGCCACCCGCAGCTACCTCCGCACGAACGGCATGCCGAGCAACTCGAGCAGCCGCTTGCCCTCTTCGTCGGTGCGCGCCGAAGTGATGATGTTCACCTGCAGCCCGCGCACGCGGTCGATCGTGTCGAACGTGACCTCCGGAAAGATCAGCTGCTCGGGCAGGCCGAGCGAGTAGTTCCCGCGCCCGTCGAACGACTCGTCCGGCACGCCGCGAAAGTCGCGCACACGGGGGAGCGAGGCGTTCACGAGCCGATCGTAGAACTCCCACATGCGCGGCCCGCGCAGCGTGAGCGCGACGCCGATCGGCATGCCCTCGCGCAGCTTGAAGTTCGAGATCGCCTTCCGGGCGCGCCGCACGAACGGCCGCTGCCCGGTGATCGTCATCAGATCCTTCGTCGCGCCGTCGATCGCGCTCGCGTTCTCGATCGCCTCGCCGAGGCCCACGTTGACCGCGATCTTCTGCAGCGTCGGGATCTGCATGACATTCGCGTAGCCGAACTCGCGCATCAGCTGCGGCGCCACGCTCTCGCGGTAGCGGAGCAGCAGGCGCGGGACGTGGGTCTCAGTCACCATCGCGCCACCACCATCAATCGATCGTCTCGTCACACTGCTTGCAGTAGCGCACCTTGCGACCGTCCTCGAGCGCGCGGAAGCCGATGCGCACAGCCTTGTCGCAGGCCGAGCAGACCACGCGCAGGTTCGCGAGCTGGATCGGGGCCTCCACCTCGAAGATGCCCCCCGGGGCCTGCGGTGAGCGCGGCCGGCGATGCTTCTTCACGAGGTTCACGCCCGTCACGACCGCGCGACCGTCCCGCGGGTAGACGAAGCGCACATCGCCCCGACGGCCGCGGTCCTTACCCGCCATCACCTGCACGGTGTCGTTGCGCTTGATCTTCGCCGCCACTAGAGGACCTCCGGGGCGAGCGAGATGATCCGCATGTAGCGACGGTCGCGCAGCTCGCGCGCCACCGGACCGAAGATGCGCGTCCCGCGCGGGTTCCCCTCCGCGTCGGCGATCAGCACCGCGGCGTTCTCGTCGAAGCGGATGCTCGAGCCGTCCGTGCGCTGCACCGGCTGCGTCGTGCGCACCACGACCGCGCGCACGACGTCCCCCTTCTTCACGGCGCTGTTCGGCTGCGCCTCCTTCACCGAGGCCACGATCACGTCGCCCACACGCGCGTAGCGCCGGCGCGTGCCGCCGAGCACGCGGATGCAGAGGAGCTCCCGGGCGCCGGAGTTGTCCGCGACCTTGAGCCGCGTCTCCTGCTGGATCATCTACTCCGCCTTCTCCTCGGCCTCGGCCTCGGCCTCGCCCTCCGGCGCGGGCGCGGGCTCCGCCGCCGGTGCCGCGCTCGCGGGCGCGGCCGCCT
>VGNK01000074.1 GCA_016866055.1 Chloroflexota bacterium
GCGCGACCCGGCGCGACTCGACGAGGCGCTCGAGGTCGCCCGCCGCACGGCCCGGGAGCGGCTGGCCGGGAAGTAGCGCGCCCGTGGCGGAGCGCCTCGACGCGCTGCGGCGCGACCTCCGTCGCCTCCTCATCCGCGCCTGCCGCGCGCTCGCCCGCGCCGCGGCCTCCATTCCCGCGCTCGCCGCGCGCGCACGCCCCAGGCGCCGGGCCCCCGCGCGCCCCGAACCGACCGCCGACGAGGAGGCGCGCGCCTCCTACGCCACCGTCGTCGCCGGACGCGACGACGACCTCGCGTCGATCACCGGGCGCGTCGACACCGCGGCCGACGTCAACGTCGTGCTCGTCGTCCCGCAGGCCGCGCGCGGCCTGCGCGAGGCCGGGATCTGGCCCCACGTGGCCGCGCACGTCCGCCGCCGCGGGATCACGCTCGCCGTCGTCTCCGCCCGCCGCGACGTGCGCGGCTACGCTCTCGAGAACGGCCTCACCGCCGAGCGCTCGATCGCGCGCCTCTTCCGCCCGCCGCGCCGGCGCATCGTCGTCGCCGACCGCGAGCTGCTGCTGCCGCAGATCGCGTGGCGATCGGTGCTCATCAACGGCACCCTCGTCGCCATCGTGGTCGGGGGCGCCGGCACCGCGTGCGACGCGATCCCCTCGGCAGAGATCGTGATCGTGCCACCTTCGCGCGAGTTCACCACCGCCGCCGCGGTGCGTCTCAACCCGCTCGCGTCCGAGACCGATCTCCGGTCCGGCGTCGTCCCCGCGCGCAACCTGCGCGTCACGATCGAGACGATCGTCTCGGGCGAGGCCACCGGCCGCGCGGAGGTGCCGGACCGGCGAGCCAGCGTCGAGCTCACGTTCACGAACAACGGCGCCCGCGACATCGCGGTCCCCCCGGGCACGCGGGTGGTCGACGACAGCAACACGGCGTTCACGACCAACGCGGCGCTGATCGTGCCGGCCGGGCGCACCGCCTCCGTCGGCGCGACGGCGGTCGCCGCCGGCCCCCAGGGGAACGTCGCCGCGCGCACGCTGCGCCATATCGAGGGGGTGGTGGGCGTGAGCGTCACGAACCCGGCCGCCGCGAGCGGCGGATCGACGCGATCGGTGCAGGCGGTCGCCCAGACGGACCTCGACCGCGTGCGCGGCGTCGCCGATGCCGTGCTCCGGCGCGTCGGCGCACGCGAGATCGGGCGCGCCGTCGAGGGCGGTCGCGTCTTCACGGAGACGCTCAGCGTCGCCGTGATCAGCGAGACGCCGGTCACGCCGCCGGGCGAGCCGAGCGGCGCCACGCTCGTCGAGTACCGCGCGGTCGTCGCGGCGCTCGTGCTCACCGAGGAGCAGCTGCGGCAGGTCGCCGACCGCATGCTGCGCGCCGCGCTCGGACCGGGGGTCGCGCTGCTCCCGGAGACGTCGACCGCGCGGGTGGTCGGGACGCCGGCGGTGCAGGGCGGCGTCGTGAGCGTGGAGCTGCGCGCGACCGGGCGCGTGGCTGACCTCTTCGACGCCGCGCGCGTGAGCGAGGCGGTGACGGGTGCCCGGCCCTCCGTGGCCGCGCGGCGGCTGCAGGAGATGCTCGCGCTCCCCGCCGCCCCCAGGATCACGATCGAGCCGGAGCCGATCCCGTGGCAGTGGCTGCCGCGACGCGCCGATCGCATCTCGATCGTGCTGGCGGGTGCCCCGCCAGGCGACACGGCCGCCACCTCCACGCCGACGGCGACGCCGGCCGCGACGCGCACGCCGACGCCCGCGCCCGCGTCGGCGCCCGGGACCCGGTGAGCGCGATGCGCTGGCTCGCGGTCGACCCCGGCGAGCGTTACGTGGGGCTCGCGATCTGCGACCCTGACGAGCGGGTGGCGGTGCCGCTGGAGGTGGTGGCGGCGAGCGCGGCGTTCCCCGCCGTGCGCGCGATCGTCGATCGCGAAGGTGTGGGCGGGGTGGTGGTCGGGCTTCCGCTCACCGAGCGGGGCGAGGAGGGAGAGGCGGCGCGCATGGCGCGGCGGCTCGGGGAGCGACTCCGGCGCGGGCTCGCGGTGCCCGTGGCGTTCGCGGACGAGCGCTTCACCTCCGCCGCCGCCGCGCGCGCGGGGCGGCCCGCCGCGCGCGGCGATCGCCGCGACGACCTCGCCGCGGCGATCTTGCTCCAGCAGTTCATCGACGAGCGCCGCTCGGGCGCCGGGCGCGGCGAGGGCGAGGGCGATGCGACGCCCTGAGCCGCGCGCGGTTGCGCTCTGGGCGCTCTTCGCTTGGGTGCTTGCGGTCGCGGCGATCGTCGCCGCGAGCGTCGACCGCGCTTCGGGGCACACGGCGCGCGCCGTGACGGGCGACGGCGCGCCCACCCCGCTGCTCCCGTCCCGCGAGGTGATCGAGGTGATCGTGGAGAGCGGTGCCTCCGCGCAGCAGATCACGGCGACGCTCGTGCGCCGGGGGGTGCTCGAGGATCCGTCGCGCTTCGCGACGCTGCTCGCGCTGAGCGGCGCCGGCGCGCAGCTGCAGGCCGGCCGCTACGAGCTGCGGGCGCGAACGCCGACCACCGAGGTGCTGCGACGGCTCCGGCTCGGCCTCACCGCCGAGCTGCTCGTGACGGTGCCCGAGGGGCTGCGCCTCGAGGAGGTCGGCGCGATCTTCGCCGAGCGCCGGGTCTTCACGACGGCGCAGTGGGCGGCCGCGCTGGCCGCGCCGCGCGACGAGCCCTTCCTCCGCGGCCGGCCCGCCGGCGCCACGCTCAACGGCTACCTGCTCCCGGCGAGCTACCCGGTCGGCGCCGGCGCGACTGCGGAGGAGATGGTGACGGCGATGCTCGAGCACTTCGGGAACGAGGTCACCCCCTCGCTCATCGCCGAGGCCGAGGGACGCGGGCTCACCCTCCACCAGGTCCTCACGCTCGCCGCGATCGTCGAGCGCGAGGCCGCCGTGCCGCGCGAGCAGCCGCTCGTCGCGGCGGTCTTCCTCAACCGGCTGCGCGAGGGGATCCCGCTGCAGGCCGACCCCACGGTCCAGTTCGCCGTCGCCGACCCCTCGAACGTCTCGCGCTTCGGGTGGTGGAAGCGCGACCTCACGGAGCGCGACCTCGAGGTCGACTCCCCGTACAACACCTACCGGCGGCGGGGGCTGCCGCCGGCCCCGATCGCGAACCCGGGCATCGCCGCGATCCGAGCGGTGATCCGCGCGCCGCGCACCCCTCACCTCTACTTCGTCGCCGCGCCGGAGTGCGACGGGTCGCACCGCTTCGCGACCACGCTCGCCGAGCATGAGGCGAACATCCGGGCGTTCGTCGCGTCGCGCTGCGGCGGCTAGGCCCCGCGAGCATGACCCGCACGATCGCGCTCATCGGCCACCCCGTCGCGCACTCGCTCTCACCGCGCTTCCAGCAGGCCGCGCTCGACGCGCTCGGGATCGACGCGCGCTACGAGGCGTGGGACGTGCCGGCGCCCGACCTGCCGATCGCGATCGAGCGGCTGCGCTCCGGCTCGGTGATCGGCGCGAACGTCACCGTGCCGCACAAGGTGGCGATGCTCGGCCGGGTGGATCACCACGACGCGCTCGCCGAGCGCGTGGGGGCAGTGAACACCGTCGTGCGCCGCGACGGGCAGCTGCACGCGACGAACACGGACGTCGCCGGCGTGCTCCGCGCGCTCGCCGACGCCGGCGCGACCGTGCGGGGGGCGCGCGTCGTGCTGCTCGGCGCCGGGGGCGCCGCGCGCGCGGTCGTCGTCGCGCTGCGCGACGGCGGCGCGGCGCACCTCACCGTCGCCAACCGCACGCTCGAGCGCGCCCGCGGGCTCGTCCCGCTGGGCGGGGACGCGATCGCGGTCGAGGTCGCCCCGCTCGATCCCGCGGACGCGGCGCTTCGCCGCGCGATGCGGGAAGCCAGCATCGTGATCCAGTCCACCTCGCTCGGCCTGCCGCACACCGCCACCGCCGGGCTGAGCCCGGTGCCGCGCGCGCTGTTCGCGCGCGGCCAGGTCGCCTTCGACCTCGTGTACGGGCGGGAGCCGACGCCCTTCCTGCGATACGCCGAGGCGGCGGGGGCACAGCCGGTCGACGGGCTCGCGATGCTCGTGCATCAGGGCGCGGCCTCGTTCCGGATCTGGACGGGCGCCGAGGCTCCACTCGACGTAATGTTTGGGGCGGCGCGGGGGGCGCTCTCCGCCTGAGGCGCGCTCACTCGACGGGAGTCCGGCGCCGCCCGACACTGTGCGCGCTCGGCGGCCGCGCGCCCGCCTGGGCACGAGGGAGGGACGATGGGGCTCGGGCTCGCGATCGTCGTGATCCTGCTCATCGGGCTCGTGCTCGGGTTCATGGTGATCCAGGCGACGTTCGCCGCCCGGAAGTGGCGGCAGGTGATCGCCGCCGGCGACCGCGACGCGCTCGAGGAGATCCTCGACATGACCTTCGAGGCGTGGCGCGGTAGCCGCCCGCCGCGCGGGATGCCGCCCGCCGACTGGCGGGCGCTGCACACCGCGGCCGTGGTGGCGGCCGATCGCGACCGCTGCCGGGTCTCGCTGATCGCGGACCCCGACGTGCGGGTGGTGGGTGGGCGCCGCGTCGAGGCCGGCAGCGCCGCCGACGTCGCGCGCCGCGCCGCGGTGCGCATGGCCGAGCGCCTGCTCTACGACATCCCGCACGTGCGGTTCGAGGAGGTGCAGGTCGACGTCTTCGCGGAGTACCGCGCGCCGGACGGCGCATCGCAGAGCGCGTGCCTGCTGACGACGCGCGCGCTGCGCGCGGACAGCGCACAGCTCGACTGGGACGCCGACGCCGTCGGGATCCTGGCGACGTGGCGCACGCGCGAGGCGAACGACGCCGCCGGGATCGACCCGGAGGGCGACGCGTTGATCACGGAGGCCGAGATCGACGCCGTGCGCGCGGCCGAGGAGACGCTGCGTCGGTCGCGGGGCGGGGAGGGCGGATGAGCGCCTTTCGCTTCCTCACCGCTGGAGAGTCGCACGGCAAGGGCCTCGTCGCCGTGGTCGAGGGCGTGCCGGCTGGGCTCCCGCTCAGCGCCGACCAGATCGCGGACGACCTCGCGCGGCGGCAGGGCGGCTACGGCCGGGGGCGACGCCAGCAGATCGAGCAGGACCGTGCCGAGATCGTCTCGGGTGTGCGCCACGGGCTCACGATCGGCTCGCCGATCGCGCTGACGATGGTGAACCGCGATCACGAGAACGCGAACTGGCGCGTGCGCATGGCGGTGGAGCCGGTCGACCAGGAGGTCGAGCGCGTGACGCTACTGCGGCCGGGCCACGCCGACCTCGCCGGGACGCAGAAGTACGGCTTCGACGACGTGCGCCCGGTGCTCGAGCGCTCGAGCGCGCGCGAGACTGCCGCGCGCGTCGCGATCGGCGCGATCGCGCGCGCGCTGCTCGCCGAGCTCGGCGTGAGCGTGCGCTCGCACACGCTCTCGGTCGGTGATGTACGCGCGCACGTGCCGGACCGCATCGATTGGGAGGCCGTGGAGGCCTCGCCCGTGCGCGTGGCCGATCCCGGCGCGGAGGCCGCGATGATCGCGGCCATCGACCGCGCGAAGGAGGCGCTCGACACGGTCGGCGGGATCTTCGAGGTGCGCGCGACCGGCGTGCCGATGGGGCTCGGGAGCCACGTGCACTGGGACCGCCGCGTGGACGGGCGGCTCGCGCAGGCGATCATGTCGATCAACGCGGTGAAGGCGGTGGAGGTCGGCGAGGGGGTCGCCGGCGCCGCGCTCCCCGGCTCGCAGGTGCAGGACGTGATCCTCCCCGCCGCCGCGTGGGAGCGGCGGCCGTGGGAGCGCGCGACGAACCGCGCGGGGGGGCTCGAGGGCGGGATGACGAACGGGGAGGAGGTGGTCGTGCGCGGCTACCTGAAGCCGATCTCGACCGTCCCCCGCCGCATGCCCACCGCGGATCTGCTCACCGGCGAGGAGACCACGTCGTTCTACGAGCGCTCGGACGCCTGCGTGGTGCCGGCCGCCGGCGTGATCGGCGAGGCGATGGTCTCGATCGTGCTCGCCGACGCGGCGCTCGAGAAGTTCGGCGGCGATCACATCGACGAGTTCCGACGCAACTGCGAGGCCTTCGCGAAGACCGTCGGCCCGCGCGCCGCGCGCGAGCGATCGCGACCGGGCGGCGGGGGCTCGTGACCGTCCAGCAGCTCGTCCTCATCGGCCTGTCGGGGGTCGGCAAGTCGACGGTCGGGCGCGCGCTTGCCGACCGGCTCGGCTGGGCGTTCATCGACACGGACGACGCGATCACCGAGCGCGAGGGGATGACGCCGGCCGAGCTGCTCTCGCAGCGCGGGGAGCCGGCATTCCGCAAGACGGAGGAGTCGGTGGTGGTCGAGCTGGCGCACCGCACGCCGGCGGTGATCGCCACGGGCGGGGGCGCCTTCCTCAGCGCACGTTCGCGCCGCGCGCTCGGGGAGCGCGGATTCATCTGCTACCTGGACGCGACGCCCGCCGCGATCGCGCAGCGCATCCGCGAGGGCGCTGGCGACGTGAGGCGCCCGCTCCTCGGCGACGACGCCGCCAACCTCGAGGTGCGGCTCGCCCAGCTCGACGCGGAGCGGCGGCCGTTCTACAACCACGCGGACCTCTGGGTGCCGGTGCAGGCGCACGCGGCGGAGGACGCCGCCGTGACGGAGGCGGCGGTGCGCCGGATCCTCGCGGCGTGGTCGACGGAGGCCGCCGCGCGGCGCGCCGCGCCCCAGCGGCTCGAGCGGCTCGGGGCGGCGGAGCCGGCGCGCGGCCCCGCGGCGATCGTCGACACCGGCGCCGAGCGCTACCCGATCTGGGTCGGCGCTGGCGAGTACGCGCGCCTCCCCGAGCGGCTGCAGCGGCTCGACCTGCGCGACCGCCGCGTCTTCCTCCTCTCCGACGGCTCGGTGATGGAGCAGCACGGCCGCGCGGTGGCGGAGGCGCTCGACGCCGCCGGGATCGCGGGCGCGTCCTACATCATCCCCGCGGGGGAGCAGTCGAAGACGCTCCGCGTCTCCGACGAGATCTACCGCTGGCTCGCCGGCGAGCGCGCCGAGCGGCGCGACGTGATCGCCGCGCTCGGCGGCGGCGTCGTGGGCGACCTCGCGGGGTTCGTCGCGGCCACGTATCTACGCGGGATGCCGCTCCTGCAGCTCCCCACCTCCGTGCTCGCGATGAACGACGCCGCGATCGGCGGCAAGGTCGCGGTCGACCTGCCCAGCGGGAAGAACCTCGTGGGGGCGTTCCACCAGCCGCGCGCCGTGATCTCCGACGTGGACACCCTGCGCACGCTCTCGCGCCGCGCCTACATCGAGGGCTTCGCGGAGGTGATCAAGCACGCGCTGATCCTGGACGCGGTGCTGCTCGAGACCCTGCGTGGCGACGCGGCGCGTCTCACCGGCAGCCGCCTCGACCTCGACCTGCTTGCCGACGTGATCGGCCGCTCCTCGCGGCTGAAGGCGCTGATCGTCTCGAGCGACCCGACCGAGCAGGGGCTGCGCGCGATCCTGAACTACGGCCACACGATCGGGCACGGCATCGAGACCGCAGGGGAGTACACGACGTACCGCCACGGCGAGGCCGTCGCCGTCGGGATGATGGGGGCGGCGCGCATCTCGGCCGAGCTCGGGCTCGTGCCGCCCGCGTTCGTAGAGGAGCAGGGCCAGCTCCTGCGCACGTTCGGGCTGCCCACCACGGCGCCGGGGGTGCAGGCGCCCGCCGTCCTCGCGGCCATGCGGCTCGACAAGAAGGTCGAGCGTGGTCGCCAGCGCTTCATCCTGCTCGAGGGCGTCGGCCGCGCGGTGATCCGCGGCGACGTGCCGCCGGAACTCGTGGACCGTGTCGTCCGCGAGCTCGTCGGGGGCTAGCGCGTGGTCGGCGGCAGCCGTCGCCAGATCGTCGCGCTCGCGAAGGGCCGCGTGCAGGGGGTCGGCTACCGCGCGTTCTGCGCGGACACCGCGATGCGCCTCAACGTGGAGGGCTTCGCGCGGAACCTACCCGATGGGCGCGTCGAGGTGGTCGCGGAGGGCGACGAAGCGACGCTCCGCCAGTTCATCGAACGGCTGCGCGAGGGACCGCCGTTCGCGCGCGTCGACGACGTCGAGTTCCGCTGGGAGGAGCCGACCGGGGAATACCGCGGCTTCGAGGCGGTGATCTAGCGGCCGCCGGCGCGGCCCGGGCATACAATCGGCCGGTGAGCGACGCCCCCACGCTGGCCGGAGCGCGGTTGCGGCTGCGAGCGCTGCTTCCGAGCGATCGCGACGAGCGTCTCGCGATCGGGCGTGACCCCGAGTTTGTGCGGCTCAACGGCGGCGACCCCCACCGCGCCACCGCGTTCACGGACGTCGACGCGGACCGCTGGTACCGCGCGTTCCCCGACGCGCTGCGCTGGGCGATCGAGCACGAGGGCCGGCTGATCGGCGAGGCGCGGCTCGATGGGATCAACCCCTGCGTCCGCCGCGCGCGCTTCGCGATCGGCATCTTCGCCCCGGCGGAGCGGGACCGCGGACTCGGCACGGAGGCGACGCGGCTGGTGCTCGCCCACGCCTTCGACGCCCTCGCGCTGACGCGGGTGGACCTCCGCGTACTCGCCTTCAACTCGCGGGCGATTCGCTGCTACGAGAAGTGCGGCTTCGAGCGCTACGCGGTCGCCCGCGACCGTGCCTTTGTGGACGGGCGCTGGCAGGACGACCTGCTGATGCGCGTCACGCCCGCGCGGTTCGCCGCCACGGTCGGGGCAGGGTCCGCTCGCAGTTGATCGGGCCGCGGTGCCCCGCGCTCAGTCGCCGCGCCGGCACCGGATGCGGATGCGCAGGGAGCGCCGCAGACCCACGCCCTTCAGCTGCTCGACCATCGTGAGCACGGGCCTCGCGATCATGTCGAGCACGAATCCCAGCGTCTCGACGGGCTGTTCGTCGACGGTGAACTGCAGCTCAACGTCCGGCGCGGCCGCGAGGAGCTCGCGCTCGACTAGGTCCGCGAGGCCGTTCGTCTCGCCGGGGCCGAAGGTGGCGAAGCTGCCCGCGATCTCCTCGGAGGCGACCACGGCGAACAGGTCGTCGCGCGGGGTCGTCAGCCCGCGGGAGCCGGGCGGGGAGAGCTCGACCGCGGGGTACCCCGGGTCCTCGAACGCCTCCGCGAGGAGGAGGTCCACGCTCGGGTCGACCGAGGCGACGACCGAGCGCAGCCCGGGCAGCGCCATCGTCCGCTCGAGGGTCACGCGCCCCCCGCCCGAGAGCACGATCACGGTCGCGGCGGCGCCGGCGTCGAGCTGGCGGGCGGCGTCGGCGTCGGCGTCGGCGTCGGCGTCGGCGTCGGCGTCGAGCAGGGTCGACTCGATGGCGTCGCGGCGCACGGCGGTCGCCACGCGGTAGCCGCGCCAGCGCAGGGCCTCCACCAGCGACACGATCAGGAGCGTCTTCCCCGAGCCGCGCGGGCCGACCACCCGCAGGACGGCGGGCACGCTAGCCCCGCGCCGCACGCGCGGCCGGCACCGGCGCGTCGCGGTCGACGAGGATCACCTCGCACTCCTCGCCCGGCTCGATCGCCGGGACGTCCTCCGGGCACACCGCGTATCCGTTGGCGAGCGACATCGAGGTGAGCACGCCCGATCCCTGCGGGCCCGTGAGGCGGGCGACCCAGCGCCCGTCCTGCGGCTCGACGGTGCAGCGCGCGAAGAAGCGCCGACCGTCGGTGTTCTGGATGCGGTCCGCCGCGACCGCACGCACGGTGGGGCGCGGCCACGCCTTCGGCTTGCCGAGCATCTTGAACAGCGCGGGGCGGCCGAAGAGCTCGAAGGTCATCATCGCGGACACCGGGTTGCCGGGGAGGCCGAGGTGCGGCACGGGATTTCGCGGACCGCGGAAGACGCCGAACGCGAGCGGCTTCCCCGGCTTCATGCGCACCGTCCAGAAGCCGACCTCACCCTCGTTGGCGAGCACGGTCTTCACGACGTCGAAGTCGCCGCGCGAGACGCCGGCCGAGGTGACGAGCAGGTCGGCGCCGTCGAGTCCCTCGCGGATGCGCGCGGTGAGCGCCTCCACCGTGTCGAGCGCGACGTCGAGCACGCGCGGGATCCCGCCGAAGGAGCGTACCTGCGCGGCGAGCGAGAAGGCGTTGGAGTCGTAGATCTTCCCGGGGAGCAGGGGCTCGCCGGGGCGGAGGAGCTCGTCGCCCGTCGAGAGGATCGCGACGACGGGGCGTCGCACGAGCCGCGCGGAGGCGCGACCGAGCGAGGCGAGCACGCCGACCTGCGCCGGCTGCAGCACGGTCCCGCGCGCCAGCACGAACTCGCCCCGGTGCACGTCCTCACCGGCGGCGCGCACGTTCGCGCCGGGCTTCGCCTCGACGTCCACGCGCACGCTGTCTCGCGGCCGCGCGTCCCAGCGGCCGAGCTCCTGCTCGTCGGTCTCCTCGAACGGGACGACCGCGTCGGCGCCGGCGGGCACCGGCGCGCCGGTCATGATGCGCACGGCCTCGCCCGCGCGAATCACGCCCTCGTAGACGGAGCCCGCTGCGAGGTAGCCGGTGACGCGTAGCCGCAGCGGCCGCTCGTACGTGGCGCCTCGCGTGTCCTCGGCGCGCACTGCGTAGCCGTCCATCGCGGTGTTTGCGAGCGGCGGGATGTCGAAGTCCGCGCGCACGTCCTCGGCCAGCACCTGGCCGAGCGCCGTCACCCCATGCGTGCCGTCCCAGAGCGGCGTGTCGACCGCCTCGAGCTCGTGGAAGTGCTCGAGGATGCGCGCGCGCGCCTCCTCGACGGAGATCATGTCGGCGGGGAGGATGCCGCGCGCTCCCGCTGCAGGCGCGCGCGCGGCGTGTTCGTGCTGCGTCATGTCCCTGAGTGTACCGGCACCCGTCGCGCCCTCGTCCGTCGGCACGCGCGTGTGGCGCCCGTCGCGCACGACGTCGCCGAGCAATCTCCGCCACGCGCGCGACCGTCGCCGCGCTCGTCGTGGATCCGCCTCGCGTCAGTCTCGGTCTCGGCCTACCTGGTGGTGTCCTGGCGAGCGCCCCGCACGAGCCGCCTCCGCCGCCCCCGTCGGTCCCGCGCTACTTCTTGCGCGCGGCGGCGCGCGCCACCCAGCCCGACGCCGTGGTGTTCGAGAACTCGCGCTCCGCCCCGCAGTACTTGCAGACCCCGTGGCTCGTCGGGCCGCCCGGCCGGGGGAGTACCCAGTGGTGTGAGCAATCCTTCCGAGACACGGAGCGGTTGGACGGCATGGGGAGACTCCTCGTCGCAGCGCAGGCCCGGAAGTCAGGCGTCGGGGCGGCGCGACAATAGCAGAACCGGTCGGGGCCTGCCGATCTGCGGGGCCCGGAGCGACGAGAGCTTCGGGAGAGCGCGGAGGAGAGAGGCGCTCGCGGCGGAGCGCGAACAGCGACGGGCCGGTCCACGGCTTCCCGGTCCACGTCGGCGCGTGGACCGGGAAGCCGTGTGAGCGCTACCGGCGGGCGGCGGCGCGGCGCGGGGCCGCGGCGCG
>VGNK01000075.1 GCA_016866055.1 Chloroflexota bacterium
GATCAAGACGGTCGGCGGCGGACGCAAGCTGCGCTACGTCGGCCTCGCCCGCAACCGCTGGTGGTTCGAGCTCACCGCCGCAGCCTACAACCTCGTTCGCCTGACGAAGCTCGATGCCGCGCGCGCGCGGCGTAGTGCGCCCTCCGCCGGCTGATCCGCACGCTCCGGCGCTCGCTCAACACCGAGCAGACGACTGGAACAGGGCAAGCTCTCCTCGCTTGCACGCTTCGTTCTTCAGCACCCTGCCAGCTGCCGCCGGCTGCGCCGCCCGTGTCTCGAACCCGTCGCCGGGGGCCCCGGGGGGCCGGCGCGCGACGGGAGACGCCCGTTGGCCGGCGCGGGCGGGCGGTGCCCTGAGGGCGCGAGGGCACGCGACCGCGGGTGGTCCCTGGCGGGGGTGGACGTCTGGCGCCGGGCGCCCCGCCGTGGGATTATCGGGGGCCCCCGGCCTCGCTGGACGGGATCAACGCCGTCGGCGCGCGCGACCCAGCCCGCGCCCGAGTCGATGGACCGCACGCATGACCGACCACGTCGATCCACAGCCGACCGCCGACCTGAACGTCCGCAGCACGCTGACGCTCGTCACGCCCGACGAGCTCGCGCGGCGGGTGCCGCTCACCGACGCCGCGCGCGACACCGTGGTGCGCGGGCGCCGTGAGGTCGAGGCGGTGCTCGGCGGCGAGGACCCGCGGCTGCTCGTGATCACGGGTCCGTGCTCGATCCACGACCAGGAGGCGGGGATGGAGTACGCCCGCCGGCTCGCCGGGCTCGCCGAGCGGGTGCGCGAGCAGGTGCTCGTCGTGATGCGCGTCTACTTCGAGAAGCCGCGCACCGTCCTCGGCTGGAAGGGCCTCATCTACGACCCGCACCTCGACGGCAGCTTCGCGATCGAGGAGGGGCTCCACCTCGCGCGCAAGGTGCTCGCGCAGGTGACGGAGCTCGGGATGCCGGCGGCCACCGAGTTCCTCGACCCGATCGTCCCGCAGTACCTCGCCGACCTCGTGACGTGGGCGGCGGTGGGGGCCCGCACGACCGAGAGCCAGACGCACCGGCAGATGGCGAGTGGCCTGAGCATGCCAGTCGGGTTCAAGAACACGACGGCGGGCAGCGTGAAGATCGCGGCCGACGCGATCCAGGCCGCGCGCGCGGCGCAGGCGTTCCTCGGGATCGACCACGAGGGGCGCACGGCGGTCGTGCAGACCAAGGGCAACGTTTACGGCCACCTCGTGCTGCGCGGGGGCGACGACGGCCCGAACTACGACGCGCAGGCGGTGGCGAGCGCGCAGGCGACGCTCGAGCGCGCGAAGCTCGCGCCCCGGCTCATCGTCGACTGCTCGCACATGAACGCCGCGAAGGACCACACGCGCGAGGGCGCGGTGTTCCGCAACGTGCTCGCGCAGCGGATGGCGGGGAACGCCGGGATCGTCGGGGTGATGCTCGAGAGCAACCTCGAGGCGGGGAGCCAGCCGCTCGGCGACGACCCGAAGGCGCTCCGGTATGGCGTCTCGATCACCGACCCGTGCATCGACTGGCCGGAGACCGAGTCGCTGATCACCGAGGCGTGCGAGCGGCTCGCGAGCACGGGGGCGGTCGCGGCGCGGTAGTCACGAGCGCGCCGGCGGCAGCGCGTGTCGTCGTCGAGGTCACGTGGCGTGGCGGCACGGCGGGCCTGAGGGCCGCTCGCCGCGATCGCGCTGAGGCGTGGGGCTTCCCTAGGGCGAGATGACGGGGAGTTCGAGCTCGTCCGGCATGCGGAACTCGACGGTCTCCGTCGCCACGATCACCGGCTCGATCGTGGTCACGCCGCGCCGGCGCAGGTCCTCGACGATCGGGTCCAGCAGCTCGTCGGGCACGGAGGCGCCGGCCGTGAGCCCCACCACCCCCGCGCCCTCGTACCAGGCCGGGTCGATCTCGTCGAGGCCGTCGACGCGGTAGGCGGGCGTGCTCGTGCTCGCCGCGACCTCGCGCAGCCGCACGCTGTTCGAGGAGTTCCGCGAACCGACGACGATCACGACGTCGGCGCGCTGGGCGATCGCGCGCACGGCGGCCTGGCGGTTCGTCGTCGCGTAGCAGATGTCGTTGCGGATCTGGGCGGCGGGGTAGCGCGCGCGGATCGCGGCGATCGTGGCGGCGGTGTCGTCGACGGAGAGCGTGGTCTGCGTGACCACGAAGACCGGACGGGAGCCGCCGGCCAGGCCGGAGACGTCGTCGACGGTGTCGACCACTCGCGTGCGATCGGGCGCCTCGCCCCTCGTGCCCTCGACCTCGTCATGCCCCTCGTGGCCGACGAGCAGGATGTCGAAGCCGTCGCGCGCGGCCTTGCGGGTCTCCAGGTGCACCTTCGTCACGAGCGGGCAGGTGGCGTCGATCACGCGAAGGCGCTTGGCGCGCGCCGCCTCGACGACGGCGGGCGAGACCCCGTGCGCCGAGAAGACGATGCGTGCGCCCAGGGGGACCTCGTCGATGGCGTCCACGAAGACGGCGCCGCGGCGGCGGAAGGACTCGACGACGTAGCGGTTGTGGACGATCTCGTGGAAGGCGTAGACGGGGGCGGGCTCGCGCTTGAGGACGCGGTTGAGCACGTCGATGGCGCGCACGACGCCGGCGCAGAAGCCGCGCGGTTCGGCGAGGAGGAGCGTGTGGGGCATGCCCTGCCTTCGGCTGCCGGCCAAGTGTAGCGAGGACCCGCATGTGCCCGCGAGCGGCCGCGCGCTACGGTGGTGGCGACACCACGGATGTGAGGGTGGCTCATGAGCATGGACAGCGAGGAGTACGCGAAGGAGTCCTGGCGGCTCTTCCGCATCATGTCGGAGTTCGTGATGGGCTTCGACGTGCTCGCCCAGCTGCGGCCGGCCGTCACGATCTTCGGCTCGTCGCGCGTGCAGGAGGGCGACCCGGTCTACGAGCTCGCCCGCACGGTCGGGCGTCGGCTGGGGCAGGCCGGCTTCTCCATCGTGACCGGGGGCGGCCCCGGGATCATGGAGGCGGCGAACCGCGGCGCGCTCGAGATGGGTGCGTCGTCGGCGGGGCTCACCATCAAGCTCCCCGAGGAGCAGGAGCCGAACGCCTACCAGACGCTCTCGCTGAACTCCCGCTACTTCTTCGTCCGCAACGTGATGCTCGTGAAGTACGCGACCGCGTTCGCGCTCTTCCCGGGCGGCTTCGGAACGTTCGACGAGTTCTTCGAGACGATCACGCTGATCCAGACGGGCAAGGTGCGGCGCTTCCCGATCGTGCTCGTCGGCCGCGACTACTGGCCGGGACTCATCGAGTGGATGGAGCGGCAGTTCCTCGACCGCGCGTACATCTCCGACGCAGACAGCGCGCTCTTCGAGGTGGTCGACACGCCGGACGAGGTGCTGCGCATCGTGACCGCGGCGCAACGGAGCTACGGTCGCAGCGTCGACAACGTGCGGCTCGCGTAGCCCGCGGGCGCGCCGGGTGGCGGGATGTCACCCGCCGCTCACCGAGGGGACCCCGCCCATGCGTGGGCGGGTGGCCAGCCGCCGCTAGCCGTCGACGCGCGCGGTGCGGAGCCGCAGGCTGTTCGTCATCACCGAGACGCTCGAGAGCGCCATCGCGGCGGCCGCCGCGATCGGGTTCAGGAAGCCGCGCTCGCCGAAGACCGGCTGGAGCAGGCGCGGGACCTCCTGCACGTCGAGCAGGCCGGTGAAGAAGAGATAGCCGAGGCCGGCGGCGACCGGGATCAGCAGCACGTTGTAGCCGAACGCCCAGCCGAGGTTCTGCCACATCACCCGCATCGTCGCTCGGCTCACCGCGATCGCGCTCGCGATCCCGAGGAGGTCCGGCCGCATCAGCGTCACCGGCGCGGTCTCCATCGCCACGTCCGTGCCCGTACCGATCGCGATCCCGACGTCCGCCGCCGCGAGCGCGGGAGCGTCGTTGATCCCGTCGCCCACCATCGCGATGGTGTGCCCGGCCCGCTGCCGCTCGCGCACGAGCCGCGCCTTGTCCTCGGGGCGGACGCGCGCGACGTACTCGCGCAGCCCGACCGCCTCGGCGACCGCGCGTGCCGGACCCTCCTGGTCGCCAGTGAGCATGACGACCTCGACGCCGAGCGACTGCAGCCGGCGCACGCCCGGCGCGGAGGCCTCGCGCACGCGGTCGGCGACCGCGATCACGCCGGCGGCCACGCCGTCGACCGCCACGCGGATCGGCGTCTCGCCCCGCTCCGCGGCCTGCTCCGCAAGGAGGTCGAGCCGCGTCGCGCCGCGCGTCTCGGCACGGGCGCCGCGGCCTGCGAGCAGCTCCGCGTTCCCCGCGAGCACCTCGCGCCCCTCGACCCGCGCGACGATCCCGTGGCCGGCGACGGCCTCGAACGTGTCGGGCCACGCGAGCGCGAGCCCGCGGCGCTCCGCCTCGCGGACGAGGGCAGCCGCGTAAGGGTGCTCGGAGCCGCGCTCCGCGGAGGCGGCGAGCCGCACGAGCGCGTCCGGGTCGACCGGCGCGTCCGGCGCCAGCTCGACCGAGACCACCTGCGGACGGCCCTCGGTGATCGTCCCGGTCTTGTCGAGCAGCACGGTGTCGATGCGCCGCGCCTGCTGCAGCGCCTCGGCGTGGCGGAACAGCACGCCGCGCTGCGCGGCGCGGCCCGTGCCGACCATGATCGCGGTCGGCGTGGCGAGCCCGAGCGCGCACGGGCAGGCGATGATCAGCACCGCGACCGCGTTCAGGATCGCGACCGTGAAGGCGGGCTCCGGCCCGAGGAGCAGCCACCCCAGGAACGTGAGTCCGGCCACGAGGAAGACGATCGGGACGAAGACGCTCGCGACCCGGTCGGCGAGCCCCTGGATCGGCGCCTTCGAGCCCTGCGCCTCCTCTACGAGCCGCACGATGCGCGCGAGCGCGGAGTCGGCGCCGACGGCGGTCACGCGTATGCGCAGCAGCCCGGTGATGTTCAGCGTCGCGCCGAAGACCCGGTCACCGGTGCCCTTCGGGACCGGGACCGACTCGCCGGTGAGCATCGACTCGTCGACGGCCGAGGTGCCCTCGACGACCTCGCCGTCGACGGGGATCTGCTCGCTCGGGCGCACGATCACCACGTCGCCCGGCTGCACCGCCTTCACCGGGATCTCGAACTCCTCACCGTCCTCGAGCACGCGCGCGGTGTGCGGGCGCAGCGCGATCAGCGCGCGTACCGCCTCGCCGGTCTGCCCCTTCGCGCGCGCCTCGAGCATCCGGCCGAGCAGCACGAGCCCGATGATCGCCGTCGAGGTGTCGAAGAAGACCGCGGGCTCGATCCCGTCGATCCCCGCGAAGATCTGCGGCGCGAAGGTCGCGACCACGGAGTAGCCGAACGCGGCCGAGGTGCCGACCGCGATCAGCGTGTTCATGTCGGTGGAGCCGTGGCGGCCGACGCGCCAGGTGCCCTGGTAGAACGTCCACCCCGCCCAGAGCTGCACGGGCAGCGCCAGCGCGAAGAACGCCGTGTGCACGAAGCCGGTGCGCAGCGAGTGGTGGAGGTCGGGGAAGAGCCAGGTGAGAGGCATCCAGGCGGCGAGCAGCGCCGCGACGCCGAGCGAGACGATCACGCGCGAGCGCAGCGCGCGGTACTCGACGCGGCGCTCCTCCTCGAGCCGGTCGCGCGCGGCGCCCGCCTCGGCCTCGTCGGGCAGCCAGAGCTCGTAGCCCGCGCGCGAAACTGCCTCCTTGAACGCGGCGAGCGCGGGCGGCCCCACGACCGTCGCCTCCTCGGTCGCGAGGTTCACGGAGGCGCGTTCCACGCCCGCGACCGCGGTGAGCGCCTTCTCGACGCGTCGCACGCAGGAGGCGCAGACCATGCCGCGCACGACGAATTGCTGCGTCTCGCTGCGCGCCGGGGCGGCGGGCGCCGCGCCGCCCCGCGGGCGACGCGGCTCGCGGGTCTCCGTGGTCATCGCGTGGGCTCCTCGTGGGCGGGCTGCATCGGTCCGAGGCGGCGCCGGGCGCGTCAGCGGCCCGCGAGCGCGTAGATCTCGACGAGCTCGTCGAGCACGGGGTCCGCGCGGCCCGACTCGATCGCCTCGACCACGCAGTGGCGCAGGTGGCCGTCGAGCATCTTCGCCTCGAGTTTGTCGAGCGCACGTCGCACCGCGTAGGTCTGCTTCATGACGTCGACGCAGTAGGTGTCCTGCTCGACCATCCGCTTGATCCCCGCGATGTGCCCGTCGATGTACGCGAGGCGCTTCATGACGTCGGCGCGGGTGTCGGCATCCATCGTGCTGCTCCTAGCCCTGCCCGTCGTCGCGCGGGACGGCGAGCGCGACCTCCATCGGCTGGCCCCACGGCATCGTCACGGGCTGCACGTCGACGCGGTAGGTGGCGGGAGCGTCGAGGGTGGCGGCAAGGCGCTCGGCGGCGTCGCGCCCGACGAGGATGCGGTTGCCGCAGCAGCAGCCCTCGGGGGCCGGGTTGGGCTGGGCGCGGTCGAGCGCGAAGCCGGCCTCGCAGCCGCAGTAGCAGGCGTAATTGACGTCGGCGCCGGCGGGGGTGCGGGTGACGCGGTAGGCGGGGCGCCAGTCGGCGCCGGCGCGGGCGTCGTGCTCGCCCGCGGCGGCGGCCCGCGCGGCCGCGGCGTCGCCGAGCGGGTAGCCGGCCTCGGCGAGGGCGACGCCCAGGCGGTCGAGGGCGGCGCCGTCAGCGAGGTCGACGACGAACGCGCGCGCGTTCGGGTCGCCGGAGATGAAGCGCGTGCCGGGCGTCGCCTCGGCCTGCGCCCGGATCGTCGCGATGCAGTGGTCACAGGTGATGTTCGGGGCGTAGAGCGTGATCTGCGGCACGGTCGTCTCCTCCGTTGGCGCCGGCGCCGGTGGGTCAGGTGAGGTCAGGGATAGCGTACCACAGACCCATACCCCCCGGGAGGGGGTCTGCGCGCGGGTGGGCGGGTGCCGCTAGCGGGCCCGCTCGCCATACTGGGAGGCCCACCAGCCCCCCGCGTCCGGCGCGGAGGTCCCGATTGCGCCCCGTGAGGTCCGCGTCTCGTTCCGGCCGCCCGTGGCCCTTCCGCAACCGGCAGCCGACGAACGATCCGCGCACCTCCTTCCAGGCCCACGTGCTCGGGACGCGCTCGCAGCGCGCCTTCTTCATCGACGGGCTCTTCGCCAGCGCCTCCGACGTCGTCGTCGTGTCCTTCCTCACCGTCTACGCGATCGCGCTGGGCGCCTCGAACACCGAGATCGGCTGGCTCGCGATCGCGAACGGGCTGGCCGGCGTGGCCGCGCTCTCGCCAGGCGCGTGGATCGCCGAGCGCACCCGCTCGCGCAAGCTCGTCGTGCTGCTCAGCTCCGGAGGCATCGGCAGGCTCACGATCCTGCTGATGGCCGCGGCGCCGCTCGCGATGCGCCACCACGAGGCGGTGATCGCGGTGATCGTGGTGACCGGCGTGCGCTGGTTTGTCGGCAGCCTCGGTCACCCCTCCTGGGTCTCGCTGCTCTCGGACATCGTTCCGCTCGACCTCCGCCAGCTCTACGTCTCGCGGCGGATGCTCGGGATCGCGGCGGTGGCGGCGATCGGAGCGCCGCTCACGGGCTTCTTCATCCGCTTCACCGGCGGCGTCGATCACGTGCCCTCGTTCCAGTGGGCGCTGCTGATCGCGTTCGGGCTCGGGATGGTCAGCACCTACTTCTACTCGCGCATCGAGGAGGCGCCGCGGCTGCCGCACGAGGCGCGGCGAGGCGGGTCGACGCGCGCGCTGCTCGGCGATCGCGGCTTCATGCAGTACCTCGGCGGCACGCTCCTGCTGCACACGACGACGATGATCGCCGGGCCGTTCTTCGTGGCGTACCTGGTGCGCGACCTCGGTGCGAACGCCGCACAGGTGGGCATCCTCGCGACGGTCGACGCGGTCTCCGCGGTGATCGGCCAGTACTTCGCCGGCGGGCTCGCCGTTCGCTTCGGATCGCCGCGGCTGCTGCACGGGAGCATGCTGCTGCTGCCGCTGCTCCCGCTGCTCTGGTTCTTCTCGACGGACCCCTGGCACACGACGGTGCCGCATCTCATCGGCGGCGCGGCGTGGGCGATGTTCAACCTCGCGGCGTTCAACCTCGTGCTCGAGTTCGCTCCTGAGGAGAACCTCCCGCGCTACGCGGCGACGCACCAAGCGATGGTGCTCGCGGCGACGCTCATCGGCCCGGTGATCGGGACGCTGATCGTGGCGGCGTACGGGATCAAGGCCGCGATGCTCATCTCGGCGGCGGGCCGCGTCGTGGCGCTGGGCGTGACGGCGTGGCCGCGCCGCGGGGGCGGCCCGGCGCGGCCGACGCTTGCGGCGCCGACGCCCGCGCGCCGCCGACGCCCCGGCGGGCCGCGGCTATAGTCGCGCGCATGACGCTCGTCCACGCGATGTGGCACCCCGGCGGCGACGGCGACGGCCGGCACCCGACGGTCTTCGCGCTCCACGGCCACGGCGCGCACGCGCAGGACCTGCTGGGGCTCGCGCCGTTCCTGGCCGCCGGACGGCTCCGACTGATCTGCCCGGAGGCGGAGTTCGTGCTGCAGCCCGGCATGCTCGGCTACACCTGGTTCGACCGCGAGCCCGACGGCAGCCGCGCCCCGCGCGAGTTCGAGCGCGTCGCCTCGCTTGTCGCCGGCTTCATCGACGAGGCGAGCGAGCGCTACCACGTCGACCGCGCGCGGACGGCGCTCCTCGGCTTCTCGCAGGGCGGCGGCCTCGCCTACCGCCTCGCGCTCGCGCAGCCGTCGCGCTTCGCCGGCGTCGCCGCGCTCTCGACCTGGCTCCCCGACGAGGCGGTCGAGGTCGCCGACCGCGCGCGGCTTGCGGGGCTCTCGGTGCTCGTGCAGCACGGGACCGCCGACCCGCTCGTCGCCGTCGACCGCGGGCGGCAATCGCGCGACCGCCTCCGCGAGCTCGGCGTCGAGCCCGAGTACCACGAGTACGCGATGCAGCACCAGATCGGCGCCGAGAGCCTCCGGGACCTGTCGGCCTGGCTCGAGCGGGTGCTCGGGCTCGCGCCCATCCCGCCCGGCAAGTCCTGACGGGCGGGGACGGTCCGGACGGGGGTCGCCGCTCCCGCCGCCCGCGGCCTCACCCGGTACACTGCGCGCGCCTTCGAGGAGCACGGGAGGACGCCATGATCCAGCAGGCCGTCGCCAACTACACCGCTGAGATGCGCGCGTGTGCGGAGGCGATCGACCTCCGTCCGCCCGCGATCGTGCAGCCCGAGGACCGCTGGGTCGATCTCAACGGCGTCCGCTTCCACTACGTCGACTGGGGCAACGCGCACCTGCCGCCGCTCGTGCTGCTGCATGGCGGGAGCCTCACCGCGCACACCTGGGACATGTCGGCGCTGCTGCTGCGCGACCGCTGGCACGTCATCGCGCTCGACCAGCGCGGCCACGGCGACACCGGCTGGACGCCCGACGAGCAGATCGGCACGGACAACAGCGACCTGATGCTGCAGGACACGGCGGCGTTCATGGAGCACCTCGGCATGGAGCGCGTGCTGCTCTGCGGGATGTCGATGGGCGGGATGAACGCGATCCGCTACACGGCGCGGCATCCGGAGCGGCTCGCCGCGCTCGTGATCGTCGACATCGCGCCGGTGACGATGCAGCAGGGCGTGATCGAGATGGAGCAGTTCCGGCGCGAGACCGAGACGATGCGACGGTTCGAGGACTTCCTCGATCGCGCGGTGAAGTTCAACCCGCAGCGACGGCCGGCGCACCTGAAGTACAGCCTGTTGCATTCGTTGAAGCCCGTCGCCGACGGCTGGACGTGGAAACAGGATCACCGCCGCCGTCCACAGATGGAGGGGATGAGCGAGGAGCAGATGAAGGCGGCGCGCGATGAGCGCGCGCGGCAGATGTGGGCGGACCTCGACCGCATCGCGCTGCCGACGCTGCTCATGCGCGGAGCGATCAGCAAGATCCTCTCGCCGGAGGCGGCGCGCGAGGTGCTCGCTCGGATGGCGGGCTGCGAGTACGTGGTCGTGCCGCGCGCGGGGCACTCCGTGCAGGGCGACAACCCCCGCGACTTCGCGCGCGCGCTCGACGCGTTCGCCACGCGGCGGCTCGAGCGGAGGGACTGAGGCGGGCGTTCGCCCGGGAGTGGCGCCTCAGCCCGCTGATGCGGGCCGCTCGCCGGGAGCGGTCAGCCGCGATCGCGGTGATCCGCGATCACGGCGGCGACCACCTCGCCCGGGCCGCGCCGCCAGCCGAAGCGCGCGGCGGCGGACCCGGGCGCCTGCGTCTCGCGCACGACCTCGAGCAGCGCCTTCCAGAGTGCCCAGCCCCGGGCGCGCGCCCGCGTCGGAGCGTCCGTCCCGAGCAGCGTCAGGAACGTCTCGCGGCTCTCGTCCTCGAAGAACGTCCACGCGATCGCGAGGTCGCACGCGGGGTCCCCGACGGCGGAGCAGCCGAATGTCGATCACCGCCGAGAGCCGCCCGTCGCGCACGAGCAGGTCCGACCCGGTGACGTCGCCGTGCACCCACACCGGCCGGTGCGCGGTCGGCGCGCTCACCGCAGCCGCCCACGTCGCGGCTGCGCCGGCGACGTCGACGCGCCCGTCGAGCCGCTCGAGCACCTCGCGCATCTATGCGTCCCACGCGGCGACCGGCCCGCCGCGCTCGTGCGAGTGCGCGCCCGCGGCGGGCGCGCCGGCGGTCTCGCAGGCCTGCAGCGCACGCAGGAACGCCGCGAGGTCGCGCGCGAACGCGGCGACGTCGCTCACCGACGCCGGCCCCGCGGGCTCGCCCTCGATCCCGCGGTAGATCGACCACGGATGCGGGTAGCCGGGCGCGGGCTCCCCGCGCGCGAGCGGCTCGGGCACGGGGAGCGACAGGCGCGCGGCGAGCACCGGCAGCCAGCGGTGCTCCTTCTCGACCTGCGCCACGTAGGCCGGCCCGCTCGGCAGCCGCGCCGAGAGCTGCGTGCCGAGCCGAAACGTCGCGTTGTCCCATCCCGCGGGCGCGACCGGTGTGACCGCGAGGTGCGCCCAGCGCGGGAACTGCGCGGCGACGAGCCGCGCGACGAGCGCGGGCGTGATCTCCGACCGGTTCATCTCGAGCGCCCGGACCGCCCTCAGTCGTCCCGGCCGCGCCCGCGCACCGGCTCGCTCCACGCGACGCCGTCGGCGCGCAGCTGCGCGATCGCCTCGGCATCGTAGCCGAGCTCCGCGAGGATCGCGTCGGTGTGCTCGCCGGCCAGGCAGGCGGGCCCGGGCATGCCGGGCGTGCGGTGCAGCCGCACGAGCGGGCCGTGCCGGCGCATCTCGCCCCAGCGCGC
>VGNK01000076.1 GCA_016866055.1 Chloroflexota bacterium
GCCGCGATCGCGGCGAGCACGCGCGCGCGCAGCTCCGGGGTGCGCGGGTAGCGCACGGCCGCGGCCGACTGCGCGAGCAGCCGCTCCTCCCACGCGTCGCGTCGCGCCGGCTCAGCCGTGGACGTCCTCCACCGCGGCGTCCTCGGGCACGAGGTCCGGGTACGCCGCCTCGATCACGGCGCGCATGCGCGCATGCGCGCGGTGCAGCCGCGACTTCACCGTGCCGGGCCGGCGCCCGATTGCGGCGGGGACCTCGCGCTCCGGCAGATCCAGGTAGTGGTGGAGGTAGAGCACCTCCCGGTCGGCCGCGGGCAGCCGCGCGATCGCGTCGAGCACGCGCTCGTGCCGCTCGCGCGCCTCGAGCGCCCGCTCCGGCGTCGAGTCCGCGCCCACGGTCGCCTGGCGCTGCAGCCGCGCGAGCAGCCTGCCCCGGCGCGAGCGCCCGCGCACCTCGTTCTTCGCGAGGTTCGTCACGATGCGCAGCAGCCACGGACGGAACGGCTCGCCGATGCGGAAGCGGTCGAGTGCGCGGTACGCGCGGATGAACCTCGCATGGCAGGCGTCCTGGGCGGCGGCCTGGTCGCGGGTCACGCGGTAGGTCGCGCGGAACGCCACCCTCCTGGTAGCGCTCGACGATTCGCCCGAGCGCGGCGTCGTTCCCGGCGCGCGCCGCGCGCAGCAGCTCCTCGTCCGCGGCCGCGTGGCCCTCCGACGGCGTCACTGCGGATCACTACACTGCGCGACGCCCGGTTCCCGCGGCGCGCGCGTCGTGGTCGAGCGAGCGCAGGAAGTCGATGAGCGCGGCATTGACCTCGTGCGGGCGCTCCTGCTGCACCCAGTGGCCGGCACCGGGGACGAGCGTGATGGCGCGCAGCCCGGGCACCGCCTCGCGCATGCGCTCCTCGAGGTCGTCGCCGGCCCCCATGATCCCCCCGCGGACGATCACGGCGTCGTGCTCCCCGGCGAGGAACATCGCGGGCTGCTCGACCTTCGCGCCCGCGAGCTGCGGGGTGAGCTCCCAGTTGCGGTCGAAGTTGCGGTAGTAGCTCAGCGGCCCGCGGAAGCCCGAGCGGCGGAACTGCTCGACGTAGTAGTCGAGGTCGGCCTCGCTCAGCCAGGGCGGCAGCGCCTTCGGCTCCGGCATGCGGCCGGCCCACCCGCCCGCGCTCATCTTCGGGTCGGTGATCGCGGGCGGCGCGGCGGCCTCCGAGCCGGGCGAGCGGTAGAGGCGCCGCAGGATGCGGCGCGGGTCGGGGTCGAACTCCGCCTCGGCGACGCCGGGCGGCTGGAAGTAGAGGATGTAGAAGAAGTTTTCGCCGAAGCGGCGCTTCCACGTCTCGAGCGGGCGCACCGGCGGGCGCCCGGTGTAGGGGACGCTCAGCCCGGCCACCGCGCGGAAGCGGTCGGGCCTCAGCAGCGCGCACTGCCAGGCGATGATCGCGCCCCAGTCGTGGCCGACCACGACCGCCTGCTGCTCGCCGAGCGCCTCGACGAGCCCGGCCGCGTCGCCCACCAGGTGCTCGATGTCGTAGTCGGCGACGTCGGGCGGCGCGTCGGAGGCGCCGTAGCCGCGCATGTCGGGGGCGGCGGCCCGGTAGCCGGCGCCGGCGAGCGCCGTGAGCTGGTGGCGCCAGGAGTACCAGGACTCCGGGAAGCCGTGCAGCAGGAGGGCGAGCGGCCCCGCGCCGGCCTCGGCGACGCGGAAGCGCAGCCCGTTCGCCTCGATCGTGCGCTGGGTGACCACGGGCAGGTCGGGCTCGGGCATGCGGCACCTCCGCGCCCGAGTCTACGGGGTGAGCGCCCGGCGGCCACGCGCGGGGGGCTGTGCGAGGGCCTCCTCTAGAATGCCGCCAGCGCGAGGAGGTGCGGAGATGGTCGATCAACAGTTGCGGGTGGACGCGAAGCGCGCTCCGGTGGCGGGGAGCGAGCAGCACCTCGGCGCGTACAACGACCCACTCACCCCGCTCGTGCTCCTGGAGCGCACCGCGCGCGTCTTCCCGCGCAAGGAGGCCGTCGTGTACGGCCGCGAGCGGATGGACTGGCGCGCCTTCGCCGGCCTGGTCGGGCGCTTCGCGGCGGCGCTGCGGCGCGACGGGATCGAGCCCGGTGACCGCGTCGCGGTGCTGCTCCCGAACGTCCCGGTGCACCTCGCGAGCACCTTCGCGGTCCCGCTCGCCGGCGCGGCGCTCGTCGCGATCAACACGCGGCTCGCCGCCGGCGAGGTCGCGTACATCCTCAAGCACTCCGGCGCGAAGCTCGTCTTGGTCGACCCGGAGCTCGCCGGCCAGGTCGACCTGGGGCAGGTCGGGCCCGAGCTGCGCGTCGTCAACGTGCTCGACCCGCAGGTCGGGCTCACCGAGGCGAAGCTCCCGGGGCCGACGTTCGACGAGTGGATCGCGGGGGCCGAGCCGCTCCCGATCGAGAACACCGCCGCCGACGAGCGACAGCTGCTCTCGATCAACTACACGTCGGGGACGACGGGCCGCCCGAAGGGCGTGATGTACACGCACCGCGGCGCCTACCTCAACGCGCTCGGCGAGATCGGCGCGCTGCGGCTCGGGCAGGAGACGGTCTTCCTCTGGACGCTCCCGATGTTCCACTGCAACGGCTGGTGCATGACGTGGGCGGTGACAGGCGCCGCCGGCACGCACGTGTGCATCCGCGCGGTGCGGCCGCCCGAGATCATCCGGCTCGTGCAGGAGGAGGGCGTCACGAACTTCAACGGTGCGCCCACGGTGCTGCGCATGATCGCCGCCGATCCGGCCGCACAGGGCCTGCGCTTCGACCCGCCGGTGGCGGCGTGCACGGGCGGCGCACCACCGTCGCCCGCCGACCTCAAGCGCATGGAAGCGATGGGCATCCACGTCACGCACCTCTACGGGCTCACCGAGACCTACGGGCCGCACACGCTGTGCGAGATCCAGCCCGAGTGGCGCGACCTCCCCCTCGAGGAGCGCGCGGAGCTCACCGCGCGCCAGGGCGTGCCGTACGTCTTCTCGACCCACCTGCGCGTCGCCGACCCCGAGACGATGGAGGACGTCCCGCCCGACGGCGAGACGATGGGCGAGGTGATGATGCGCGGCAACAACGTCATGGCCGGCTACTTCGACGACGAGGAGGCGACGGCGCGCGCGCTGCGCGGCGGGTGGTTCCACTCGGGCGACCTCGCGGTGATGCACCCCGATGGCTACATCGAGCTGCGGGACCG
The DNA here is from genome assembly GCA_016866055.1 of Chloroflexota bacterium. Classification (GTDB taxonomy): domain Bacteria; phylum Chloroflexota; class Dehalococcoidia; order UBA2979; family UBA2979; genus VGNK01. The sequence goes on from VGNK01000076.1 coordinate 3,209, forward strand.
CTCGAAGGACATCATCATCAGCGGCGGCGAGAACATCTCGAGCATCGAGGTCGAGAACGCGATCTACGAGCACCCCGCGGTGCACGAGGTTGCGATCGTCGGCGTGCCCGACGAGCGGTGGGGCGAGGTGCCGAAGGCGTTCATCGCGCTGAAGCCGGGCGCCAGCGCCACGGCGGAGGAGATCATCGCGTTCACGCGTGAGCGGCTCTCGCACTTCAAGTGCCCGAAGCACGTCGAGTTCGCCGAGCTGCCGAAGACGAGCACGGGGAAGATCCAGAAGTACGTGCTGCGCGAGAAGGAGTGGTCGGGGACGCGCAAGCGCGTCAACTGAGCGCGGGGTGACGGCGGGTGGACCGGGCGGGTCGACCCCGCCCTCAGCCGCCGGTGTGGATCACGTACAGCATGTTGCCGTCGGGGTCGGTGAAGCCGCGATAGCGGAAGCCGCCCGGCTCGCCCACCGACTCCTGCAAGAACCGCACCCCGCGCGACTCGAGCTCGCGCTGCGCGCCCTCGTAGTCCTCGACCTCGAACGCGAGGTGGTCGATGCCAACGGGGTTGTGCTCGTAGTCGGCGGTGCGGCCGGGCGCGTTCGTCTTGTCGGTCGCGAAGACGAAGAGCGCGACGTCGCCGAGCTTCGCCGAGAAGCCGGTCGCGCCGTCCGCGAGCGGCGCGCCCTCAAAGCCGAGCACCCGCGTGTAGAAGTCGTGCGCGCGCCGAACGTCCCGCACGGCGATCCCGATGTTGTCGAGCCGCTTGAGCATCTCGCCTCCTCAGGGGTCGGATCCGCCTGCATCGTAGCGGACGGCGGCCCCGCGTCCGCCCCGCGTCCGCCCGCCCCGCCCCCGCTTGACGCGCCCCCCGGGAATGGCGACCCTCGCCGCGCCACAGCGACCTGCGCATCGAGGAGGGGGCGGGGATGAAAACGCGCGCCGCGGTACACGTCGAGCACGGCAAGCCACTGGCGGTCGAGGAGGTCGAGCTCGGCGACCCCGGGCCCCTCGAGGTCCTGGTCAAGCTCTACGCCTCGGGCATCTGCCACTCGCAGCTCCACCAGATCCACAACCCCGCCACGCCGACCCCCACGCTGCTCGGCCACGAGGCGACGGGCGTCGTGATGGCGAGGGGCCGCCAGGTCTCGCACGTGAAGGAGGGCGACCGCGTGATGGTCACGTGGGTGCCCCGCGACCTCACCCCGGAGACCGCCGGCCTCTCCCGCAACACGAAGTACACCTTCCGCGGCGGCGCCCAGGAGGCGCGCGGCGTCTACACCTGGTCGGAGCACGTGCTTGCCCACGAGCAGCTCGTGCTCCCGCTCGACCCCGAGGTCCCCACCGACGTCACCGCGATCATCGGCTGCGCCACCGTCACCGGCGTCGGCGCCGTGATCGGCTCCGCGAAGGTGCAGCCCGGCGAGACGGTGGCGGTCTTCGGCGTGGGCGGCGTCGGCATCAACGCGATCGCCGGCGCGAAGATCGCCGGCGCGATCAAGATCATCGCGGTCGACCTCGTCGACGAGAAGCTCCGGTTCGCGCAGGAGTTCGGCGCGACCGACGTCGTCAACGGCAAGCAGACCGACCCGGTGGAGGCGATCCGTTCGCTGACGGGCGGCGGGGTCGACTACGCGTTCGACGCGATCGGGATGGAGTCGGTGATCAACCAGTGCCTGGAGTCGGTGAAGCCCGGGGTGCTCGGGCTGCGCCGCGGCGGCACCGCGGTCTCGGTCGGCATCCCGCAGGGGGACGTGACGATCAAGCGCGGGCTCTTCCCGGGGGGCGAGCGCAGCCTGATCGGCTCGCTCGGCGGGACGAGCCACCCGATCGAGGACTTCCCGCAGTACGTGCACTGGTTCAAGCAGGGCGCGCTGCCGCTCGACAAGATGGTGACGAAGGTCTACGACGGCCTCGACCGCATCAACGACGGCGTGCAGGCGCTCGAGCGCGGCGAGATCAGCGGGCGCTCGATCATGGTGTACGACCGGCCGTAGGGGCGATCCGGGCGAGCGGCCCGCGTGAGCGGCCTGAGCGGGCGGCGGCTCATGGGGCTGACGCCCCACGCTCGCCGCAGCGTTCGGGGGCTGACGCGCCCCCTCGTCGGAAGGGGGCAGGAGGTGAACGCACGATGACGTACCGGCCCGAGCGCATGAGGTTCGGGATCTTCCTCGCGCCCTTCCACCGCGTCGGCGAGAACCCGACGCTCGCGATCGACCGCGACCTCGAGCTGATCGAGCACCTCGACCGGCTCGGCTTCGACGAGGCCTGGATCGGCGAGCACCACAGCGCGGGCTGGGAGACGATCGCGGACCCGACGCTGATCATCGCCGCCGCGGCGCCGCGCACGCGGTCGCTGCGGCTCGGCACCGGCGTGACGAGCCTTCCGTACCACCACCCGCTGATGGTCGCGGACCGCATGGTGCAGCTCGACCACATGACGCGCGGCCGCGCGATGCTCGGCGTGGGACCGGGCGCGCTCTCCTCCGACGCGTACATGATGGGGATCGAGCCGACGAGCCAGCGCGCGCGGATGAACGAGTCGCTCGATGCGATCATGGCGCTGCTGCGCTCGCCCGAGCCCGTGAGCATGAAGACCGACTGGTTCACGCTGCGCGACGCGCGTCTGCAGCTCGCGAGCTACACGCGCCCGCACCTGCCCGTCGCGGTCGCGCACAGCTTCTCGCCGGCCGGCCCGCAGGCGGCGGGGCGCTACGGGATCGGGATGCTCTCGGTGGCCTCGTTCCAGGCCGGCGGGCTGGTCTCGCTCCCCGAGGCGTGGGGCTGGGCGGAGGAGGCGGCGCGCGCCGCCGGCCGGCGCGTGAGCCGCGACGAGTGGCGCGTGGTGATCCCGTTCCACCTCGCGGAGAGGCGCGAGCAGGCGTTTGCGGACGTGCGCGACGGCGCGCTCGCGTGGAACAACGACTACTTCCTCGAGACGCTCGGCCGCCCGTCGACCGGAGACGAGAGCATCGAGGGGATGGTGAAGCGGGGCGGCGCGATCGTCGGAACGCCCGAGGACGCGATCGAGGCGGTGGAGCGGATCCTCGAGCTCTCCGAGGGCTTCGGGGGGCTGCTCGGGCTCGCGCACGAGTGGGCCCCGCTCAAGGAGAAAACGTTCCGCAGCTACGAGCTCTGGGCGCGCTACGTGGCGCCGCACTTCCAGGGCGCGCTCGACCCCGTGCGGGGGAGCCGGGAGTGGGTCGCCGGCCACCGCGCGGACATCTTCGGACCGCCGGGCGCGGCGATCCGCAAGGCGTTCGAGGACGGCGGCGTGCAGCTGCCCGAGGGCATGGAGAACCGCTTCCAGCGCGGGCGCACGTAGGCCGGGCGGCACCGGCGACGGCTCGAGCAGGCGGCGCGGCCTGGGGGCGCGACGGGGGGAGGATCGAGTGGCGTTCGTACTGACCGGGCTGCAGGACCGCGTGGTCGTGATCACCGGTGCCGGGCGCATGCGCAGCATCGGCCGCGAGCTGGCCAACGCCTTCGCGCACGCGGGCTGCGACGTCGTGATCACCGGCACCGGGCGCTCGCCCGACCGCTACCCCGAGGACGAGAGGCGCGCGGGCTGGCACGACATCGAGTCGGTCGCGGAGGAGATCCGCGCGGCCGGCCGCCGCGTGCTCCCGGTGGTGAGCGATGTCGCCGACGAGGCCGCGGTGCGCGCGCTGCTCGACCGCACGGTCTCGGAGTTCGGGCGCGTCGACTTCCTCATCAACAACGCCGCCGCCGCGCGCGGCGCGGACCGCGTCCCGCTCGTCGAGATGCCCACCGACGTCTGGGACACCGTGATCCGCGTGAACCTCCGCGGCACGATGCTGATGTCGAAGGTCTTCGTGAAGCACCTGATCGACCAGGGCGAGGGCGGGGGCGTGATCAACATCTCGTCGATCGCCGGGAAGGTCTTCGGCCCGAACACCGGCGCCTACGCGTCGAGCAAGGCGGCGATCCAGGCGCTCGGCGCGGTGCTCGCGCGCGAGGTCGGGCAGTACGGGATCCGGGTGAACACGATCTGCCCGGGCATCATCGACAACAACCGGCTCGACGACGTGCCGCGCGACAGCGACCGCTGGCGCAACATGGTCGCGAGCATCCCGCTGCGCCGCCCGAGCGCCGGGGGCGACGTGCCGAACATGGCGCTCTTCCTCTGCAGCGAGCAGGGCTCGTGGGTGACCGGGCAGTCCATCAACGTCGACGGCGGCTCCGTCGTGCAGCACTAGCCCGCCGCGGAGACGCGCCGTGCGCATCACCTCGCTCCGACACGTCCTCGCGCACCCGCCGCACGGGAAGAACCTGCTCTTCGTGCGGCTGGAGACGGCCGACGGCCTCCACGGCTGGGGCGAGTGCTATACGCAGTCCGACCGCGACACGCAGGTCGTTGCGCACCTCGAGCAGCTGCGCCGCTACGTCGAGGGCTGGGACGCGCGGCAGATCAAGCAGCTCACGCGCGCGATGTTCGACGACTTCGCCGCGCGGCGCGGGGCGATGGACTACTACTCCGCGATCAGCGGCATCGAGCAGGCGATGTGGGACCTCGCCGGGAAGCGGCTCGGGGTGCCGGTGTACGAGCTGCTCGGCGGCGCCTGCCGCGAGCGGGTGCGCGTCTACGCGAACGGTTGGGCGCGCCAGGGCTCGCTCGCCGAGCTGCAGGAGAGCGCACGCGCCGTCGTCGCGCGTGGCTTCGACGCGATGAAATTCGACCCGGTCCCCGGGCCGTGGCGGACGTTCATCAGCCGGAAGCAGGAGCAGCAGGCGATCGACCGCGTTGCCGCCGTGCGCGAGGCGGTGGGACCGGACGTCGAGATCCTCGTCGAGATGCACCGCCGCCTCGCGCCGATGCACGCGGTGCGCATCGCCCGCGCGATCGAGCCGTACGCGCCCTTCTGGTTCGAGGAGCCGGTGCTCGCCGAGAACGTGGATGCGCTCGCCGCGGCGAAGCGCGAGATCCGCATCCCCGTCGTTACCGGTGAGGAGCTCTACACGAAGCATGAGTTCCGCGAGGTCTTCGAGCGCCACGCGGCCGACGTCATCAACCCCGACGTCTGCAACGTCGGCGGGATCCTCGAGCTCAAGGAGATCGCAGCGATGGCCGAGCCGTACTTCGTCGCGGTCTCGCCGCACAACTACAACAGCACGACGGTGGGGCTCGCGGCGACCGTGCACGTGTCGGCGGCGATGCCGAACTTCCTGATCACCGAGTACTTCGTGAACCTGGAGGCGTGGGGCCGCGAGGTGGCGCGCCCGCCGTTCGAGGTCGTCGACGGGCACATCGCGCTCCCGAGCGCGCCGGGACTCGGCATCGACCTGGACGAGTCGGCGCTCGCGCGCTTCCCGTACACGCCGTTCGCGGCCCGCTCGCCGCGGCGCGCGGCGGACGAAGCGCCGTAAGGCGTGCGGCGCCGGCTGGCGCCGCCGCGATGAGGAGGACCATGCCCGACCTGCCGACCCGCGAGCTGGGGCGCACGGGGCTGCGCGTGACACAGCCCGGCTACGGCGCGATGGAGCTGCGCGGCGCGCCGCGCGGGCGCGAGGTCAGTCCGGAGCAGGCCGAGCGCGTGCTCAACGCCGTGCTCGACGCCGGCATCAACTTCATCGACACGTCGGGAGACCACGGGATGAGCGAGGAGCTGATCGGCCGCTTCATCGCGCACCGCCGGGACGAACACGTGCTCGCCTCGAAGTGCGGCTGCCTCGTTGGGGGCGAGCCGGCGGAGGGCGGGCCGCGCCACGTCTACACGCGCGAGAACGTGCGCGACGGCGTCGAGCAGAGCCTGCGGCGGATGCGCACCGATCGTCTGGACGTCGTGCAGGTCCACGGCAGCCCGTCGAAGGAAGAGCTCGAGGAGCACGGCGCGCTCGAGGAGCTGCGCGCGCTGCGGCGCGAGGGGAAGGTGGGCTTCCTCGGCGCGTCGTCGATGCTCCCGCACCTCGCGAATCACATCGCGATGGGCGTCTTCGACGAGTTCCAGATCCCGTACTCGGCGTTGCAGCGCGAGCACGAAGCGGCGATCTCGGAGGCCGCGCGCGCGGGCGCCGGAACCGTGATCCGCGACGGCGTCGCGCGCGGCGCCCCCTCAGGCGAAAAGGGCTGGCGCGGCCCGCAGCGCGCCGCGCCGAAGGACGTGTGGGAGGCGTCCCGGCTCGACGAGATCCTCCCAGCGGGGATGAGCCGCATGGAGTTCACGCTGCGCTTCACGCTTTCGCATTCGGACCTGCACACGACGATCGTAGGCACCGCGAACCCGGCGCACCTGGCCGCGCCCTGACCCAGTTCCCAGCAAGCCCGCCGAAGGAGGGGACCTTGATCTACGAGCTGCGCATCTACACCGCGAACCCGGGAAAGATGGGCGCGCTGCAGGCGCGCTTCCGCGATCACACGACGAAGATCTTCGAGCGACACGGGATCAAGAACGTCGGCTACTGGACGAACGCCATCGGCGGCCGCAGCGACGAGCTCTGGTACATGGTCGCGTACGAGGACCTCGCCGCGCGCCAGAAGGCCTGGGCCGCGTTCGGCGCCGACCCCGAATGGCAGAAGGCGCGCGCGGAGTCCGAGAAGGACGGCCCGCTCGTCCACCACATCGAGAACCGGATCATGAACGCGACGGACTACTCGCCGCTGAAGTGAGCCGTCCGCGGCGGCTCGCTCACCGCTTGCGGTCGAGCCGCCGCATGAACCGCTCGCGCTCGAGCACGAAGCGCTGATGCGTGCCCGAGCCGACCGGCTCCGCCTCGTCCTGCGCGGTCCACGAGAAGTCGTAGCGCGGGGGCTCGGCCGCCTCGAGCCGCACGGTCACCGTCACGCGCTTGCCCTCGGGGGTGGCGGCGGTGTGCTCGATCGCGATGCGCGTGCCCACCGTCATCTGCTCCGGGCCGGTGAAACCGTGGAGCCACTCCGCCGCGGTGCGCTCGACGAGCGCGCCGAGGGCGGCCGTGCTGAAGACATCGGGCGTCCCCGCCACGATCCGGCTCGCGAAGTGCTCCGGCGCGACCACGACGCTGCCGGTCGCCTCGTCGCCCACGCTCGGTCCCTGGTCCGCCATCGCGCCCCCTCTGCCGCTCGCTCGCCGTCCCGCGTGCGCGGGCGCCGGGGAGCGTAGCGGCTCACGCTAGGAGCCGGGCTTCACGACCATCAGGAAGAGCACCGCGAGCAGCGAGAAGTCGAGCAGAGCGCCGGCCACGTTGGCCGGTGCCGACGTCGTCGCGGCGCGCAGCTCCGCGACGTCGGGGCCCTCGGCGAGCGCGACCACCCGCCGGCGCATGCGGCGGTTGGCGGGCATGAGCAGGCCGTGGTCGAGCGCGAGCATGAAGACGATGAGCGCGTACGCCCCGCCGATCCAGGCGTCGCCGTAGCCGTAGCCCGCCTCGCCGACGAGCAGCGTGCCGAAGACGGCGATCGCCACCGCCGCCGGGAGCGTCACGAACCACTCGACGCGGTGCTGGAGGTCGAGCAGGGCGAGCGCCGTGCGCGCCGCGCTCACGCGCGGCAGCATGAACCCGACGGCGTTGCTCACCCCGGCGGCCCCGACGAGGAAGAACACGCCCAGGATGTGCAGGAAGAGCAGGACTTCGTACGTGGTCATCGGGCACCCTCCGACGATGCGCGCCGCGGAATCGCTTCGCGGCTGAGACGGGCGGGGCGCCGCCCCGCGTGGCCGATACGTTCTCCGCTGGGCGGCGCGGTTTCAACCCACACGAACGGCCTCGCCCGGGGGTGGCCGGGGCGGCTCGGCGTCGGCCCGGACGCCCTCCAGCGCGACTTCTGCGTGCTCGTGGGCCTCACCGTGACCGAGTACGCTGCCGCGTGCTGGCTCTCCGCGTTCGAGCGGCGCGCGCGCCGGCGACACCGTCACAGACGCCGCGCTCGCCGCGGGATTCGGCGTGACCTCGCGGCTCGAGGAGCGCGCCGGGGCGCTCGCGATGGCGCCCCGCTCGGTGCGGCGCCTCGT
>VGNK01000077.1 GCA_016866055.1 Chloroflexota bacterium
GAGCGGGCCGCCGCGCCCGCGCGGCGTGAGCGAGCGACGCCGGCGTCCGCTGCGTCCGCTGCGAGCGCGCGCCCGGCCGCGGACGAGGCCGCGCTCCGGCTGACCGGTTCGCTGAGCCGCTATCGCCGCTCCGAGCTCGACGCGGAGGCGCAGCGCCTCGGCATCGAGGGCCCGTCCTCGTGGAACAAGCCCGACGTCGTCGCCGCGATCCAGGCGCACTATGACGAGCACCCGGTCGAATGAGGAGTCGGCGATGACGACCGAACAGCACTACTACTTCGGCCTCGGGCGGCGAAAGACCTCGGTCGCGCGGGTCCGCCTCTACCCCGGGAACGGCACCGTGATCATCAACGGCAAGCCGATCGAGGACGTCGTGCCGCGGGCCTCGCTGCGGCAGGAGATGCTGCGCCCGCTCGCGGCGACCGAGACCGGCGGCTCGTTCAACGTGCAGGTGAAGGTCGACGGGGGCGGCATCTCGGGCTGGGCCGGCGCGATCCGGCAGGCGATCGCTCGTGCGCTCGTCGTCGCGGACGACGGGTACCGCCGGCCGCTGCGGCAGGAGGGGCTGCTCACGCGCGACCCGCGCGTGAAGGAGCGCAAGAAGCCGGGCCTGAAGCGCGCTCGCAAGGCGCCACAGTTCACGAAGCGCTAGGGAGCGCGTCCTCCAGGTCAACCGTCACGAACGGGTGTGGCCGGGCCCACGCCCGGCCACACCGCCGTCACGTCCGGTGCGAGCCCGATCAGCGCTCCGCCCTGCGCGAGAGCGCGTCCTTCAGACGGTCGATCGGCTCGGCGGGCGCGGGGTCAGCGTCGTTGAGTATCGCGAGGTAGAGCGAGGTCCAGTCGCCCAGGTAGCACCCGCGCGTCGCGGCTTCGAGCGTCGACGCGCCGGGCACCTCCACGGCCCTCCCGGGCACGCCGGCTCCGACTAGTGCCTCGAGCGTGAGGGTCGCGCGCAGGCGGTTGCGCGGGTGCACGGCGGCGCCGTCGAGGATCAGCGCGCGCAGCGAGGGCAGCGCATGCGCCGGCGCACCGAACCCGACGATCAGGTTGTGATCGATCTCCGGCAGCGCCGCGGGCAGCGCCCACTGTTTGGCGTTCTCGGCGATCTGCCCCGCCCACCGGCGTGCCGCGACCTCGAGGATGTCGGCGCCGATCACCACCGGGACGCCGCCGTGCAGCCAGTGGGCGAGCTGTTTCGCGGGGTTGCGCTCGTACGGCGTGTCGACGCCGAGGGCCTTCGCGTCCGCCTCGAGGCCGCGGATGGTCGCATCGACGACGCTTGGATCCGCCCCGAGCACGCCGGCGCGCGAGAGGATCGCGAGCAACGCGAAGACGCCGTAGCCGAGCGCGCTGCGGGGCGGACCGTCCCACGTGTAGCGGAACACCGGCACGCCGGCGCGCTCGGCGACCTCGGCGAGCGTGCCGCCCGTCGTGACCGCGAGCCGCGGACCGGGCGTGTGGAGCTCCGCCTGGAACGCGAGCAGCGTCTCCTCGGTCTCCCCGGAGAACGAGCACGCGACGACGAGGCTTCGGCCGTCGGTGGGTGGGGCGGCGTAGTTGCGGATGAGCTGCACCGGCACGGTGGAGTCGTCCGTGGCGAGCGAGGCGACGACGTCGGCGCCGATCGCGGAGCCGCCCACGCCGAGCAGCAGCACACGCGCGGGCCGTCGCTGCAGCTCTGCCGGCAGCGGCCACTCACACCCCTGCGACCACGCCTCGCGGGCCTGGCGCGGGAGGTCGGCGATGCGGGCGCGGATGTTTGCGGGGTCGAGCCGCTCGTACAGGTCTGGGGCGTCGAGTGCTCGCATGCGGGGGGACGGCGCCGTCACGCTCTAGAGCGTGACGCCAGCGAGCTCCTGCCCGGCCTGCAGCGCGTCCTGGACCTGCGCCATCGTCGGCATCTCGGCGTAGATGCGCAGCAGCGGCTCCGTGCCGGAGAACCGCAGCAGCAGCCACCACCCGCCTTCGAGCATGAACCGGTAGCCGTCGATCGAGTCCCGGCCCTCGACGGCGAGCCCCGCGATGTCCTTCGGCTGCGCGGCGCCGATGCGCTCGCGCACCGCGGCCTGCTCCTCCGGGCGCATCGTGATGTCGACGCGGTCGTACTCGTGCGGGCCCACGATGTCGAGGAGGTCGCGCAACAGCTCCGACGGCCGCTTGCCGGTGCGCGCGATCCAGTCGAGGAAGAACAGCCCGGCGAGCACGCCGTCGCGCTCGGGGATGTGGCCGCGAAACGCCGAGCCGCCGGACTCCTCGCCCGCGATCATCGCGCCGGTCTCGATCATCTTCGGCCCGAGGAACTTGAAGCCGACCGGCGTCTCGTAGACCGGGCAGTCGAAGCGCTCACCGAGCTTGTCGACCATCCGCGTCATCGTCACCGAGCGCACGATCGGGCCGCGCTCGCCGCGGATCTCCAGGAAGTAGTGCACGAGCAGCGCGAACGTCTGCAGCTGCGTGACGAACCGGCCCTGGTCGTCGACGAGCCCGAAGCGGTCGCCGTCGCCGTCGGTCGCGAGGCCCACGTCGTACCCGCCCTGCTTGATCGTCGACATCAGCTCGCCGAGGTTCGCCGCGATCGGCTCCGGCGCGCGCATGCCCGGGAAGGAGGGGTTGCGCACGCCGTGGATCTCGTGCACACGGGTGGGCCCCTCGCCGACGACCTCGTTGGTGATCCCCTGCGCGGCGCCGTACATCGAGTCGACGAGCACGTTGATCCCGGCCCTGCGGATCGCGTCGAGGTCGACGAACTCGCGGACGGCACGCACGTACGGCGTCCGCATGTCCACGCGGTCGACGAGCCCGCGCGCCTCGGCCTCGCCGAGCGGCATGTGCTGGACGCGGTCGCCGGTGATGATGCCCGGGATCGCCTGCTCGATCTCGGCGGTGACCTCGGGCGGCGCGGAGCCGCCGAAGTGCGGCTTGATCTTGAAGCCGTTCCAGCGGGCCGGGTTGTGGCTCGCCGTGATCATCGCCCCCGCACCGGCCTTGTGCTCGCGCACGGCGAGCGAGAGCGCGGGGGTGGGCACAAAGCCGTCGCTCAACCAGGCACGGATCTCGTTGCCGGCCATCACCTCTGCGGTGGCGCCGGCGAACGAGCCCGAGAGGAACCGCGTGTCGTACCCGATCGCCACCCCGCGACCGGCGAGCTCGTGTCGCTTCAGGTACTCGGCGAGCGACTGCGAGACGAGGCGCACGTTGTCGAACGTGTAGTCGTCCGCGATGACGGCGCGCCAGCCATCCGTGCCGAACTTGATATCGGTCATCGCACCGCGGCGGCGGGCGCGACGTACGCCCGCGGCTCGATCGCTTCGTCCACGAGCCAGGCACCCGCCGCGATCACGGCGCCGTGGGCGATCACGGAGCGCTCGACCACGGCCCCCGCGCCGACGATCACGCCGGTCGCGAGCACGGAATCGCGCACGACCGCGCCGGCCCCCACCGTGACGCGCTCCCAGAGGAGGCTGCGGCTCACGGCCGCGCCCGCCTCGAGCGTCGAGCCCGCGCCGACGACCGCGGGGAGCTCCACGCGCGCGGTGGGGGCGACGCTCGCCCCCGGCGCGACGGCGGTCTCCGCGTCCACGCGGTCGAGGTTGGCGCGCAGCAGGCTCTCCGGGCGACCGACGTCGATCCAGTACGCGTCGGACCGGAACCCGACGATCGCGCGCCCCTCGGCCGCGAGCCGGGGGAAGAGCCCGTCCTCGACGCGGTTGAAGCGCGACCCGTCCATCTCGCGCAGCAGCCCCGGCTCGAACAGCCAGGTGCCGGCGTTGATCAGGCGGGAGGGTGCCTCCGCGCGCGGTGGCTTCTCCACGAAGCGGGTGATGCGCCCGCCCGCGTCGAGCACGACGACGCCGAAGGGGGAGGGGTCGTCCACCTCGTGGAGCGAGAGCGAGAGCTCGGCCCCGCGGGCGCGGTGCGCCTCGACCAACGCGGTCACGTCGAGGTCGGTGATGATGTCGCCGTTGCAGACCAGGAACGGCTCGTCCCACCCCGCGGCGGCGTGCGCGATGGCGCCGCCCGAGCCGAGCGGCTCGTCCTCGTAGGTGTAGTCGACGCGGAGCCCGAGGCGGCTGCCGTCGCCGACGGCCGCCTCGATCGCCTCGCCGGGCCGCCGCAGCGCGAGCCGCACGCGGTCGACGCCGTGCATCCGCAGGTGGTCGAGCAGCTGCTCGAGGAGCGGCCGGTGCACGATCGGCATGAGGTGCTTCGGCGTCTCGGCCGAGAGCGGCCGCATCCGCGTGCCCTCCCCGCCGACGAGAACGATCGCGAGCATTGCCGGATCCTAGCCGCCGCCCCGAGTGCGTCCAAGGACGCCGCGGGCGGCGTCCGTCCTCGTCCTAGGAGGCGTGGTGCGAGCGCACCGCGGAGAGGCCGGCCTCGCGCCGCAGGGTGTCGGCCACGTCCAGCCGCTCCCACGAGAGGTCGAGGTCCGGCCGGCCGAAGTGCCCGTAGGCCGCCGTCTGCAGGTAGATCGGCCGGCGCAACTCGAAGCGGTCGAGGATCGCCGCCGGGCGCAGGTCGAAGTGCTTGTGGACCAGCCGCGCCAGGTCCGCTTCCTCCACGTGCGCGGTCCCGAAGCACTCGAACGCGATCGAGGTGGGGTGCGCGACGCCGATCGCGTAGGAAACCTGCACCTCGAAGCGGTCGGCGAGGCCCGCGGCCACCACGTTCTTCGCGAGGTGACGCGCGGCGTACGCCGCGGAGCGGTCGACCTTCGAGGGGTCCTTCCCGCTGAACGCGCCGCCGCCGTGGCGCGCGATGCCACCGTAGGTGTCGACGATGATCTTGCGGCCGGTGAGGCCGGCGTCGCCCATCGGGCCGCCCGTCACGAAGCGCCCGGTCGGGTTCACGTAGATGCGGGTGTCGTTGAGGAGGTCGTCCGGGCAGACCGCGCGGATCACGAGGTTCTCGATGTCGCGGCGGATCACGTCGTCGCTCAGCTCGGGCGCGTGCTGCGCGGAGACGACGACGGCGTCGAGCCGCCGCGGTACGCCGTAGGAGTACTCGACGGTGACCTGCGACTTCCCGTCCGGCCGCAGATACGGCAGGGTGCCGTTCTTGCGCACCTCCGCGAGCCTCCGCGTGAGCGCGTGGGCGAGCGAGATCGTGAGCGGCATGTACTCCTCGGTCTCGTCGCACGCGAAGCCGATCATCATGCCCTGGTCGCCGGCGCCCGCGAGGTCGTATGGGTCGACCTCCCCGTGCGCCTCGCGCGCCTCCAGCGCGCGGTTCACGCCCTGCGCGATGTCCGGCGACTGCTCCTTGATCGAGGTGAGCACACCGCACGTGTCGGCGTCGAAGCCGATATGCGAGCCCGTGTACCCGATCTGGCGCACCGTGTCGCGCACGATCTTCTCGATGTCGACGTAGGCGGTGGTCGTGATCTCGCCGAAGACGAGCACGGTGCCGGTGGTGGTCGCCGTCTCGCAGGCGACGCGCGCGTGCGGGTCGTGGCGGATGATCGCGTCGAGGACCGCGTCGGAGACCTGGTCGCAGAGCTTGTCGGGGTGGCCCTCCGTCACCGACTCGCTCGTGAGCATCATCGACGGCGCGGTCATGAAGGACGACGTCATGACAGCCTCTCCGCGGCGCGCCCGCGCGCCGCGCACCCCGCCGACCCGGGCGCCGCGGCGCGGATCGTGCGCGGGGACGGTGGACGGTTGCTGCCGGCCGGCAGCGGTTACTGGGTAGGCAGTATGCGGCCCGGCGCTCTCAGTGTCACCGTGGCCGGCCCTCGGCGGCTCAGGCCGTCCCGAGCTCCCAGGAGCTCAGATAGGCGCGCTGCTCGTCCGTCAGGGTGTCGATCCGCACCCCCATCGACTCGAGCTTCAGGCGGGCGATCTCGTCGTCGATGTCGCGCGGGACGTCGTAGACCTGCCGCTCGAGCCGGGTGTGCTCTCGGACGATGTACTCGAGGCAGAGGGCCTGGTTCGCGAACGACATGTCCATCACCGATGCCGGGTGACCCTCGGCGGCGCCGAGGTTCACGAGCCGGCCCTGCGCGAGGACGACGATGCGGCGACGGTCGGGGAGCGTGTACTCGTCGACGAACGGCCGCAGCTCTCGCTGTGACTCGGACATCGCCGCGAGCGCCTTCAAATTGATCTCCGCGTCGAAGTGGCCGGAGTTCGCGAGCACGGCGCCGCTCTTCATCGACTCGAACGCCGGGACGTCGATCACGTTGATGTCGCCGGTCACCGTCACGAAGATGTCGCCGAGCGGCGCGGCCTCGGCGATCGGCATCACGCGGAAGCCGTCCATCGTCGCCTCGATCGCGCGCAGCGGGTCGACCTCGGTGACGACGACCTGCGCGCCCATCCCGCGCGCGCGGGAGGCGACGCCGCGTCCGCACCAGCCGTAGCCGCAGACGACGAGCGTCTTCCCGGCGAGCAGGATGTTGGTCGCTCGGATGATGCCGTCGAGCGTCGATTGGCCGGTGCCGTACCGGTTGTCGAAGAAGTGCTTGGTGTTCGCCTCGTTGACCGCGATGATCGGGTAGGCGAGCTGGCCCTGCTGTGCGAGCGCCTTCAGCCGGATCACGCCGGTCGTCGTCTCCTCGGTGCCCCCCACGACGCCGCCGAGCAGATCGCGGCGGGACTTGTGGAGCAGCGCGACGAGGTCGGCGCCGTCGTCCATCGTGATCTGGGGGCGGTGCTCGACCGCGACCTCGAGGTGGCGGTAGTAGGTCTCGGTGCTCTCTCCCTTGATCGCGTAGGTGGGGATGCCGTACTCGACGGCGAGCGCGGCGGCGACCTCGTCCTGCGTGGAGAGCGGGTTGGAGGCGGTGAGCCGCACCTCGGCGCCGCCGTCGCGCAGCGCGAGCATGAGGTTGGCGGTCTCGCTCGTCACGTGCAGGCAGGCGGCGACCTTCACGCCGACGAGCGGGCGCTCGCGCCCGAAGCGCTCGCGGATCTGGCGCACGACGGGCATCTCGCGCGCGGCCCACTCGACGCGCTGCACGCCGAGGCGTGCGAGCGCGGGGTTGGCGACGTCACCGGTGATCTGCGCGGTCATGCGCGGTCCTCCTCCAGGTCCGGGGGTGCGTGCGCGATCTCGAGTCCAGGGCTGCCCGCGCGGCGGCGAGCCGCGGCGCGGCGCAGCGCGGGCCCGACGCCGAAGAGGTCGCGGCGTGCGAGCCGCGCCTCGACGACGGGGGTGCCGCGGCGGTAGCCGAGCCGCGCGTAGGCGCGGACGGCCGGGGTGTTCGAAGGGTCCACGGTGAGCGTCACGTCGCCGCAGCCGCGCTCGAAGAGCTCCTGCGTGACGGCGGACGTGACCCGCGTGGCAAGCCCGAGCCCGCGGTAGCCGGGCTCCGTGAAGACGTTCCCGACGATGCCGAGCGACTGGTTGGGGGCAACGATGTGGGTGCCGGCGACCGAGACGAGCCGCGCGCCGTCGTAGGCGCCGTAGTAGACGGCGCGCTCGATCGCGTCGTAGCGGTAGTGGCTCGGGCCGCCGTCGGTCGCGTAGAGGCGGTTGATGCGGTTGACGTCGCGGCCGCGCATGCGGCGCACCTCGCCGCCCGCGGCGTGGGCGAACGTCGACGCGGTCACCGTCATCCGCATCATGTGGAGGACGTCGCTCACCTGGTGCTTGCGCCGCAGCGCGCGGAGGTGCTCCGGGGCCGCGGTCGACACGTAGGCGGCGCGTGCGCCGGGGTGCAGCGAGAGGAGCGCCGCGATCGCCTCCGTCGCGCCCACCGTGACCACACTGTTGCCCATCGCGGTCGCGTGCATGACGACGGCGGAGCCCGCCGGCCCGCGGGCGACCCAGTAGCGCGCGTACTCGAAGAGCCCGGGCTCGAGGTGGCCGAGCGCGTAGGCGGCGTACGACCGGTCGTCCGCGAGCTCGGTCTCGAGCACGTGCGGGTCACGCTCCTCGCGGATCTCGAAGGCGCGGCCGGGCGGCAGGTCGCGGCCGGCGCGGCGCGGCAGCGTGTCGGTCACCGGCTCCCCCCGCTCACGACGGCGTCCCCCAGTGGCGCTCGAGGAGCAACGCGAGCCGCCGCCGCGTCTCGAGCGGGACGAGCTCGCGCGGGGTGATCACGGAGGAGGCGAGCGCCTCCCCGCAGGCGCACCCGCGCGCGCGGCCGCCGATCGCGGCGACGGCCCGTCCGACGGCGGCGCGCGCGTGCGCGACGTTCGCCCGCAGGTTCTGCACGACGACGTCGGCGCTCACGTCGGCCTCGGTCGGGTGCCAGACATCGTAGTCCGTGACCAAACTCAGCGACGCGTAGCAGAGCTCCGCCTCGCGCGCGAGTTTCGCCTCCGGGATCACCGTCATCCCGATCACCGCCGCGCCCCACGATCGATAGAGTTGCGACTCCGCGCGCGTGGAGAACGCCGGCCCTTCGATCACCACCATCGTGCCCCCGCGGTGGGTCGTCACGCCACCGGCCTCGCTCGCCCGCGCGAGGGCACTCGAGAGCTCCGGACAGAAGGGGTCGGCGAAGCCGATGTGGGCGACGAGACCGTCGCCGAAGAACGTCGACTGCCGGCCCCGGGTGCGGTCGATCACCTGGTCCGGGACGACCGCGTGCTGCGGCGCGATGCCCTCGCGCAGCGAGCCGACCGCCGACACGCCGATCACCCGCGAGACCCCGAGCTGCTTGAGCGCGTGGAGGTTCGCGTGCGAGGGGAGCTCGGAGGGAAGGATGCGGTGGCCGGCGCCGTGGCGTGCGACGAAGGCGACGCGGTGCCCGGCGAGCGTGCCGATGGTGAGCGGCGAGCTCGGGTGGCCGAACGGCGTCGGCACTTCGATGGTGCGCGCCCCGGTGAGCCCCTCGATCTGGTAGAAGCCCGACCCGCCGATCACGCCGATCTCGGCCGTCAGCCCGGAGATCCCCGCCACCGCGCCCCGCTCCCCGCTCCCCGCGGCGCCGTCGCGGCGCCCGGCATCGATCATGCCCTCCGCGGGCGCTGTGGTCATGCGGGCGCCGGCGGGGAGCCCGCAGCGCGTGGATCCGCGGGCGGACGCGAGGGAAGGTCAGGGTCGGACGAGCGGTCTCGCCCGCGCACCGGGAGCGAAGGCAGAGGCGCGACGGCGGGAGGCGCGGGGGACGGCGGCCCTCCGCGCGCCGCGGGGCTGAGGCTCGGGGTGGGGTGGGGCGGTGCCCGTGCCGGTGCGCCCCGCTGCCGCCCGCTACGCCACGGGGCCGCGGGCGGCCCCCGCGATGCTCGCCGCAAGGGGCGCGCGAAGCACGCCCGCCTCCGTCACGATCGCGGTCACCAGCGCCGCCGGGGTGACGTCGAAGGCGGGGTTGCGGGCACGCGCGCCGGCCGGCGCCACCGGCCGCCCATCGACGGCGAGCACCTCGGACTCTGCGCGCTCCTCGATCGGGATGCGCGCGCCGTCCGGGGTCATGGGGTCGATCGTGCTCAGCGGCGCCGCCACGTAGAACGGCACGCCGTGGTGGGCCGCCACGATCGCGAGCGGGTAGGTCCCGATCTTGTTCGCGACGTCGCCGTTCGTCGCGATGCGGTCGGCGCCGACGACGACCGCGTCCACCTCGCCGCGCGCCATCAGCGTGGCGGCGGCATCGTCCGCGATCACGGCATACGGGACGTCGTGCCGCCCGAGCTCCCACGCCGTGAGCCGCGCGCCCTGGAGCCGCGGCCGGGTCTCGTCGACCCACACGATCGCGACGCGCCCAGCGCGATGGCCGGCGATCGCGACGCCGAGCGCGGTACCGAGCCCGCCCGTCGCGAGCGGACCGGTGTTGCAGTGCGTGAGCAGGCGCGCTCCCTCCGGAAGGAGCGCGGCGCCCGCCTCAGCGATCGCGCGGTCCGCGGCGCGTTGCTCTTCGTGGATGCGCGTCGCCTCCGCGAGCGCCGCGTCGCGCGCCGCCGCGTCCCCGGTCGCGGCGCGCACCGCCGATCCCACGCGGGCGACCGCCCAGCCGAGGTTCACGGCCGTGGGGCGCGCCGCCGCCAGGCGCGCGGCGGCACGCTCTGCCGCCGCGACCGCACTGCCCGTCTCCGCCGCGCGCGTCGCGAGGGCGACGCCGTACGCGGCGGCGATGCCGATCGCGGGAGCGCCGCGCACCCGCATCGACGAGATCGCCTCGGCGACCTGCTCCACTTCACGGCACTCGATGTAGCGCTCCTCCGCCGGGAGCCGCGTCTGGTCGAGCAGACGGACGCGGCGGTCGAGCCAGGCGACCGGTTCGTACGCGGGGCGGGCGGCGTCGCTCATGTGGGGATCGTAACGCCGGGACGGGAGACGACCACGCGCGCGGCATGGGCCGGTGTCGCTAGAATTGGACCAGCGCGTGCACCGGGTAGCGCGTGAGCCGCTCGCGGCCGGCGAGCGTGGTGAGCTCGATGACGAAGAGGCAGCCGGCCACGGTGCCGCCGAGCGACTCGACGAGGCGCGCCGTCGCCTCGGCGGTGCCGCCGGTCGCGAGCAGGTCGTCGACGACGAGCACGCGGTGGCCCTCCACCGAGGGGTCGTGGTGGAGCTCGAGCGAGCCCTGGCCGTACTCGAGCTCGTAGAAGACCGATGCGCGCGTGCCCGGGAGCTTCCCCGGCTTCCGAACCGGGACGAACGCCGCGCCGAGCCGCTCCGCGACCGGCACGCCGAAGATGAAGCCGCGCGCCTCCACCCCGGCGACGACGCTCGCGCCGAGCCCGTGGCCGATCGCGGCGAGCGCGTCGTTGGTCGCGCGGAGCGCGTCCGGGTCGTGGAGCAGCGGGGTGATGTCGCGGAAGAGGATGCCGGGCGCCGGGAAGTCCGGGATCGGTCGGATCAGCTCGCGCAGGCGCGCCTCGTCGATCACGCCGCGATGCTCGCGGCGGTGCCCGCTCCGCGTCAAGCCGCGCGCGACGCCGGGCTCACGCGGTGCACGCCGTGCCCCCGGCGGGCGGCGTCGCCCCGGCAGGGTGGCATACTGCACGCGTACGGGGTGCAGATGTGGATGCTCGCGGCCGCCCGCTGACGGTCTCGCTCGACGATCCGGCGTCGCGAGACCCGGCGCTCGTCGGCGGCAAGGCGGCAGCGCTCGCCCGGATGCGCGCCGGGAGCGCGCGAGTCGGCGCGGCTCGCGGGCCTGC
>VGNK01000078.1 GCA_016866055.1 Chloroflexota bacterium
GTACAACACGAGGCGTCCGCACAGCAGCCCGGGCTGGCTCGCCCCGGCCACCTACGCCGGGCGCTGGGAGGCGGATCGACTGCCTGGACTCTCGTACGCAGTGGACGCGCGAAGGGGGTCCGGCCAGTAGGCTTCCGACGCCACGGAGGGCCGGTGCGATGCGAAGGGATTCGCAGTGCGCTGGGCTGTGGGCGGCACGCGCTGGGACTAGTCCCGAGTGCCAGGCGGGAGGCTCGACGCAAGTCGGGCCTCTTCCGTAATCGCCTGTCCCTATCGTCTTCCGTATCGTCCCCGCCTGCGCCTGCGCTCCCGCCGCCGCTGCGCGTGCTCAGGTCGGTCCGTGGAGGGCGCCGGCGGCGCCGGCTTGGGCTTCGGCTTCGGACCGAAGCGGCCTGCCAGTGCCACCGTCAGCCGGTTCGTCGCCCGCATCGTGAGCAGGATGATCGCGAAGAAGAACGGCAACGAAAGCGCCGTGGCGCCGATGCTCTGATCGCGACTCGTAACGTGTATGACGACGCCCCAGATCCCGGTGAAGATCAGCGCCAGGATGAGCGACTGACGGAACGACTGCGGCTTCATGTGCCGTGCCCTCGGTCGGCCGCTCCGTCAGGCGACGGGCTGTCTCCCGCCACCTCGGCGAGCCAGCCGCATAGCGCCTCGATGAACCGCTCCCGACGCGCGCGCTGCTCACCAACGTGCAGCTCGACGAGCCGTTCCTTCACAACCTGCGGATCCTCGCCGTCAGGGAGGTGGAACACCTCGATTGGATCGCACGCGATCTCGTGGTCACGACCGAGCTCGAAGTGCTCGTTCACCGGGAGCCCAAGGGGTGTGCCGGCGCGTGGCCACGTCGCATCCACCGTCATCCACTCGTCGGCACGCTCGGTGTTCGGGTAGCACTGAAGGCGGAGGAAGTTGTGCACGTCGGGGATGGGGCCCTCCGCGAGGATCGCGCGAAGCGGCGCCGGCGCCCACGTCGCGTTCTCCAGTGTGAACTCGTGCGTGCAGGCGATGAGCGTCGTCGGGAAGCCCAGCTCGGCGAAGAGCTCGCGGAGCAGGAAGTGCTTGCCCGAGCAGGTGCCGCGCCACTCGGCGATCGTGACCTCCGGCGCCCGCGACGAGGCTCGCTCGTACGGCATGTCGCGCACCAGCGCAAAGGCCGACGGGGCGCTGATCAGCTCGTTCGACGGGAAGAGACCCAGCTCGACGGCGCGTGCGCGCAGGGGCTTCAGGAGCGACATCGCTGCATGCTACCGAGCCGCCTTCCCGCGGTCATCAGAACGCGTCACGCATGTTCGCGCGGGCGTCGTTCATCGGCCCCTCGAGCATCGACGCGATCTGGCGGACGTGCACGAGGTCGTGGAAGGCGACGTGATGGATCACGTCTGCCACCGTGATCCCGCCAAGTTGCGCGTGCCGGCCCGACCGCGCAACGTGCTCGGCCGTCAACGGTCGCAGAAGGCGCATGCTCTCCGCTCGCTCCCGCTCGAACGCGTCGAGCAGCCACGCCAGCGGACGCCCGCGGTACCCGCTCCGCTCGAGCGCCGCTTCCTCGTCCACCGGCGCAACGTGCGGATCGTCGCGGTCGAGCATGAGCCGCACCCGCTCAACGAGCGCCCGTGGCTCGACGGAGAGCAGATGGGCGGCGACGTCACTCGGCGACCAATCCCCGTCGACCGCTCGGGTGGCCACGGCGCCGGGCAGTCGCTCGAGCAGCGCGCGCAGCGCCGACGGGATTGCCGCGAGGATCGCCAGCGTCCCCCGCTCGCAGCCCCATTGAATCGTCGCTCACCCGCGCTCCGCGAGCGCGACGTACGGCCGCTCCGACGGCCCCGTGTACTGCGTGAGCGGGCGGATGAGGATGTTGTTCTCGAACTGCTCCATGACCTGCACGGTCCACCCCGGCACCCGCCCGATCGCGAAGATCGGCACGAACAGGTCCTCAGGGATGCCGTGCAGGTAGTAAACGACCCCTGCGTAGAAGTCGACGTTCACGTTCACCCCGAGCCGCGCGTACGGACGCATCGCCTCCACCACCGACTCGAGGATCGCGTACCACTTCGGCTGACCCATCTCCGCGGAGAGCCGCCTCACGCCCTCGCGCATGTGGCGTGCGCGCGGGTCCTCAGCGCGGTACACGCGGTGACCGAACCCCATGACCGGCTGTCGCGCCTTCCGCAGCGCCTGCACGTACTCCTTCGCGCGCTCCGGCTCTCCGATCTCCTGGGCCATCCGCATCACGTTCTCGGCGGCACCGCCGTGTGCCGGCCCGCTGAGCGCCGCCACCGCCGCCGCCATCGCGGCGTGCAGGTTCGCCTGCGTGCCCGCCACCACGCGCGCCGTGAACGCTGACGCGTTCGAGCCGTGCTCCGCGTGGAGGATGAAGTCGGTGTCCATCAGCCGCGCGGCATCCTCGCTGGGCGGCTCACCCTTCAGCGAGTAGAGGAAGTGCGCGGCGTGCCCGAGGTCGTCTCGCGGTGGCAGCGGGTCCTCGTCCGTCCGGATCCGGTGGTGTGCCGCGACGATCGCGGGGACCTGCGCGGTCAGGCGGATCCCCTTGCGACGCGTCGCTTCGAGGGAGTTGTCCCCCACCTCGGGGTCGAACGCGGCGAGCGCGGAAACCGCGGTGCGCAGCACGTCCATCGGGTGTGCATGACGCACGCTGCGGATGACGTCGAGGACCGCAGCCGGCAACGCGCGGGTCTCCTTGAGCTTGGCGTCGAACGCCGCCAGCTCCGCGCGCGACGGGAGCTCGCCGTGCAGCAGCAGGTACGCCGTCTCCTCGAACGTCGACCGCTGCGCGAGCTCGTGGATGTTGTACCCGCGGTACAGGAGCCTCCCCTCGCGGCCGTCGATGAAGCAGACCTCGCTGCGCTCGAAGTAGACGCCGTTCAGCCCCCGGTGGATCTGGATGTCGCCGTCCGTGTCGTTCGTCATCTCCCCGTCCCATCACCCTGGGCACCGTTCGCTGTTGCGAGCGCGCGAGACCGGAGCGCGCGGAGGGCGCGACGCGACGTGCCGGCGGTTGGGTCGGGGCTGCCGGGCCGCCGCCTGCGGGTGCGGTCCCGGCGCGCCCCCCGGTGCCTAGTCCTCCTCGAGCGTCGAGGTGTCCCCCTCGGGCAGGCCGAGCTCGCGTGCCTTCAGCAGACGCCGCATGATCTTGCCCGACCGCGTCTTCGGCAGGCGCTCGATGATCTCGATCTCGCGCGGCGCCGTGCCCGCACCGAGCCGTTCGCGGCAGTGCCGGATCAGCTGCCGGCGCAGCTCCTCGGACGGCGAGTACCCGTCGTTCAGCGTGACGAACGCCTTCACGATCTCCATCGCGGTCGGGTCCGGCTTGCCGATCACGCCCGCCTCGGCCACCGCCTCATGCTCGATCAGGCAGCTCTCAACCTCGAACGGGCTCACCAGGTGGCCCGCCGTGTTGATGACGTCGTCGTCCCGGCCGACGAACCAGAAGTAGCCGTCGCCGTCGCGCTTCGCCTTGTCGCCGGTGATGTACCAGCCGTTCTGGAAGCGCGAGTCGTACCGCTCCTTGTCGTTCCAGTAGGTGCGGAACATCGACGGCCATCCGGGCTTGACCGCCAGCACGCCTTCGACCATCGGCTCGGCGATCTCCCGGCCCTGGTCGTCGATGATCGCCGCGTCGATCCCGGGGAACGGCCGCCCCATCGAGCCCGGCCGGATCGGCATGCTGGGGTAATTCGCGATCATGATCGCGCCGGTCTCGGTCTGCCACCAGTTGTCGTGGATCGGCAGATCGAACGCCTCCAGGCCCCAGACCACGCCTTCGGGGTTGAGCGGCTCGCCCACGGACATCACGTACCGCAGTGAAGAGAGGTCGTGCTCTCTCGGGAGCTTGGCGCCGGCCTTCATGAGCAGCCGGATCGCGGTGGGGGCGGTGTACCAGACCTGCACCTTGTGCCGCTGGATCACCTCGTACCAGCGCTTCGCGCCGAAGCCACCCTCGTCGATCACGCTCGTCACGCCGTTGCTGAACGGCGCGAACATCCCGTAGCTCGTGCCCGTGACCCAGCCGGGGTCGGCCGTGCACCAGTAGATGTCGTCGGGGTGCAGGTCGAGCACGTACCTGCCGGTCGCGTAATGCCCGATGACGGCGTTGTGCACGTGCGCGGCGCCCTTCGGCAGCCCCGTCGTGCCGCTCGTGAAGTGCATCACCGACCAGTCCTCCGGGCCCGTCTTCACGACGTCGAAGTCGGTCGAGGCCGCCTCGGTGAGCTGCTTGAAGTCGAGGTCGCCGTCCGCGACCTTCCCGCCCTCTCGGTGTGCGATCACGATCACGTGCTTGAGCGACTTCAGCTCCTTGCGGATCGCGTTCACCTTGGGCAGCAGCTTCGGCGTCGTCACGATCACCGAGCCCTCGGCGCGCTGGATGCGCTCCTTCACCGGCTCCGGGCCGAAGGCGGAGAACAGCGGCGCGACGATCGCGCCGGCCTTGAGCGTGCCGAACACGCCGAAGTAGAGCTCGGGGATGCGGTCGGAGAAGAAGAAGACGCGGTCCGCCTTCTGAACGCCGAGCTGCCTCAGAGCGTTGGCGAAGCGGTTCGACTCCGCCTTCATCTGCGCGTAGGTGTACGTCTCGAGCGCGCCCCCGGCGCTCTGCCAGATCATCGCCGGCTTGTTCGCGTTCGCGCCGTTGGCGTGGCGGTCGATGCACTCGTGGCCGAGGTTGTACATCCCCCCCGGCAGGTCGAGCTCGCGCGTTACGTCGTCCCAGGACCAGGACTCCCGCAGGCGTGCCCAGCTCTCCAGGTTCGGGCGCCTTTTGAGCTTCGCGACGTCCTTGACGATCTCCTCGTGAGTCGTGACCATCTCTCGCGTCCCTCCGATGCGTGGCGGAGTATACGCGGCGCCTCACGGCGATCGAACCGCCCGCCTCCCCGGCCGACCGTTGCCTCGTGTCAGGGAGCCGAGGAGGAGCGCAGCAGGCCGAAGACGAGCCCGGTGGGCCCGCGTTCGCGCATCCGCCCGCTCGTACCGATCGGCCTCCCCTGTTGCACGCGGTCCCCCACCGTGACGCGCGTGTCCGCCAGGTGCGCGTAGACGGTCTGGAAGCCGCCTCCGTGGTCGATCACGACGTGCCGTCCGCGCGCGCAGCACGGTTCGAGCCCCGCGGCCGCCACTGTGCCGGAGGCGGCGGCGAGCACGGGCGTGCCCGCCGGCAGGCCGATCTGGATGCCGGATTCGGCCTCCGTGCGCACGATCCCCCTGGATGGTGCCGATTGCGGGCCACGCGAGCAGGGGGGACGGCCTCCGTCACGCCCGACCGCGCCGAGCCGCACGAAGGCGGGCGCGGCCGCGCCGGGAGGGACGAACACGGCCTGGAACTCCGGGTCGACGGAACCATCGCCCGTCGTCTCCGGCCAGGGGTCCAGCGCGCGCGTCGACCTGGAAGCGTCGCGCGACGAGTGTCGGGGTGTCGCCGGGCCGCAGCGCGTAGAGGAATCCCACGGGGAGCCGCGTTCCCGCCGCGGGCGCGGGCGGTGCCGGGGTGCCCCGCCCGACACCGAGCGCCGTCGCGCCCCCCGCCAGGTCCAGAAGCACTGCGGCCCCCGCGCCCACGCCGAGCGCCCACGCCCGGCGGCGCCGGGACGCGCCGTGCGCGCGCGTGTACCACTCTCCGACCGCCTCCCGGGTCGACACCCCGAGCCGGCTCCGGAGGATCGCGATCTCCTCCTTCGCACGGTCGAGCGAGACGCCGAGCGCCTCCGCGATCTCGCCGTTGCTCCGTCCCCCGCGATCAGCCGCGCCAACTCGCGCTGGCGATCGGAGAGCGCGGGAGGCGGCGGTCGCTGCCCCATCGCAGCCCCGCGCTCACTCGGGAAGCGCGAGCATCCCCGAGATGATCTCGTGAGCGGCCGCGGCCCACCCGGCCACGCGCTCGGCGTCGACGGCCCGGTCGACGGTGTCGCTCGGGGAGTGGAAGTAGCGGTGCCCGCCGAGGAACGACACGAATCGCCCGCCGCGGGTATGCACCTCGCGCGCCTCGCCGCCGCCCGGCGCGCCGGGCGGCATCGCCTCGAAGCCGCTTACGCCGGCGTGCGCGAGCGCTTCGGTGGCGATCGCGTGCAGCGGCTCGTCGCTCGCACCCATGCGCGCCGCCGGGTGTCGCGCCCCGATCGAGGCGCCCAGGTGGAGCCAGGCGACCGCCCCCGACGCGGCGTCCGGCCGCCGCTTGAAGTAGTCGAGCAGCCCGTAGTGGTGGAGCTCGTGGCCCGACGAGGCGACGAACAGCACCGGGCGCCGGCGGTCCTGCATCGCCGCCAGGGCCTCCGCGAGCGCGATCCAGATCGCAATCCCGCCACCCCGCTCCGCGGCGCACGTGAACCACCCGGACTTCGGCGTCATCACGCCGACCGGCCGCGCGTCGGCGTCGCTCCCCGGCAGCGCGGCGACGACGTTCGTGGCGCGCGAGCGCAGTCGCTCGCCGTCGACCTCGAGCGTGCCCTCCCCGCCCACGAATAGCGCGGAGGCGAGCGCGCGCGCGTCGCGCAGCGCGACCTGGAGCACGGGGAGCGTCGTCGGGCGGTTGATCTGCTCCGCGTTGCGCAGGACGATCGCGCCGTCCACGTCCCCGGTGGGGATGACGAGCCCGATGGCGCCGCGACCCGCCAGCGCGACGTACCGCTCGTGCGCCTCCGGCCCCGTCCACGTCCGGTCGCCGTTGAAGGCCGAGGCCGCGATGGCGATCTTCCCGAAGACGTCGTCGGCGTCCGCGTCGCACAGCTCGCCCTCGAGCCCGCCTTGATCGGTGAACCCACCATCGTGCAGCGGTACGCCGTCGACCGTGCGGTCGCTCCAGGTCAGGCGGGCGCGGCGCACCTCGACCCGGGGGAACGCGAAGCGCTCGAGCTCGGCCTCGACCCCCGCGGCGCGCAGGGTGTCGCGCAGCCACGCGCTCGTGCGGTCGTCGCCCTCCCAGCCCGTGCGGTGGATCCCGAAGGACTCGTACTCGCGGATGCGCGCCTCGATCGTCTCGGCCTGGAAACCACGGGCGGCGGGAGCGGCGCGCGTCATCGGTCACTCCTCGGGGGTCGCCGAACAGGAATAGGTGCCGCCCCCCGGCGCGTCAACCGCCCCGGTCGAACGGCGGAGGGCGCCGCCCCGTTACACTGGCGTCGTGCCCCACCACCCTGCGAATCCGGGCAGGCGCGGCGCGCGCGGCGCTTCGTTGCCGTCCCGGCGAGAAGGTCGACGCGTGCCCCTGCTCCCGGCCCGCGCCCCGATCAGCGCGCTCGCGCTCGGATTGGCGCTGTGCGCGCTCTGGCTCACCGCGGGCGCAGTGCGCGTGAGCGCCGACGCGCCACCCGACGGCGCGCGCCCGTACGACGACGGCGTCGAGATCTACCTCCAGCACGACGGCCGCGACGGTCTCGTCTTCGCGCAGTTCGTCCGCTTCTTCACCGACTGCAGCCCGGGCGACTTCCCCCCCTGTGGGGGACCGCCCGGCCGCTGGACGCTCGCGAAGGTCCCCGTCGCCTTCTGCACGTTCCAGGCGAATCGCCCCGCGTCCATCACCGCCGACGCGTTCCGCGAGGCCGTGCGCGCCGCCGCTCGCATGTGGAACGCGGCCGAGCTCGGAATCGGCGTGCGCTACGACGGCGACTGCACCACCGGCACGCGCTGGGAGAACAGCGACGGGACGAACCAGATCGGGTTCGACGACTCGCGCCGCGTGATCCAGGGCTCGACCGCGGCCCTCGCCCGCGGGAGCTGGAGCAACGTGCCGCGCTTCGGCCCCGTGCAGGACCGTCAGTTCAACGAGTTCGACATCGTCCTCGGCGGCCAGCTCGAGGTGTCGGACCAGTGCCTGCGGTCGATCCTCGCGCACGAGGTCGGCCACACGCTCGGCCTCGGCCACAGCGACGACTCCCGCGACCTGATGTACGCCACGTTCAACCCGAGGGACCCGGACGGCTGCAAGACGGTGGCCACGAGCGCCGAGCGCGCGCGGCTCGCGGAGCTGTACGGCGTGAACAAAGCGCCGACGGTGGTGATCCAGGCGCCGGCCAGCGTCTTCACCGGCACCTCGGTCACGCTGACCGCCCGCGTGACCGACCCCGAGGGTGACCCGGTGACCGTGTCGTGGAAGCAGACCGGCGGGCCCACGGTTCAGCTCACGGTCGAGGGCCACGCGGTGCGCTTCACGGCACCGGGCACGGCGGGCACGCCGCTCGCCTTCGAGGTGCTCGCGCTCGACCGCTTCCTGCACGAAGCCGCGGCCACCGTCTCGGTGGCGGTGGACGTCGCCAACCGCCCGCCGAGCGCGAGCCCGGTGCTCGACGCCTTCTCGCCGGGAGCCGGCGGCGCGGTGATGGGGTGGCGGCCGGTCGGCGAGGCCACCTCGTACGAGTTCTGCCTCGACGGGCAGTGCCAGCCGGTCGCCTCGCCGAACATCCCCGTGACGTGGGACGTCGTGCTCGGGGCGGCCGGAGACCCGACCCAGCGACGCGTGATCGCAACGGGCGCACGCACGACCTCGCTGGCGGCGTGCAACTCGGTCGGCTGCTCGCGCCCGGGCGAGGGCCCGCGCGTGGGCGGCCTCGTCTGGTCCGCCTGGGACATCGACTTCGACTACCTCGCCTGGGCCTACGACGTGCCGGCGGTGGGCCTGCGCTTCACGATCGGCGGGGTCACGAACCAGGCGAAGGTCGCGCGCTCCTTCGTCCTCTACGCCGGCACCGCCGACGACCCGCTGCAGCGGGTCATCCACAACTGCGGGAGCGTGGTGCCCGGCGGCGTCTGCTTCGGAGTGCTGACACCGCAGCAGGCCGGGCACGGCTCGGTGCTCACGATCCTGAGCGACCGCCCCGGCACGCCGGGGACGGAGCATCGTGTCCAGATCCGGTAGCGCGCGGCCCCCGCGGCATCGGCATCGCGTCGTCCGCGGTGGCTCCCTGCCTATACTGGCGAGGCCGGCGGCGGCTCCCGGGCCGCGCGCGTCCCGATCCGAGCGCCGACCAGCGCTCCGCACCGCCTGCTGTCGAAGGGACGAGTACGAGTGACGCCGGACCCCCGGGTCTCGGAGGTGATCGCTCGGCTGCGAGCCCGCCAGGGCCAGGGGCCCGATCGCGTGCACGGCCTCGCGCTCCCGTCGGTCTTCGAGCCGCGCAGCCTGTTGCAGGCCCCCGAGCGCTACGGCGTGCGTGCCTCGTACGAGCGACCGTTGGAACGGCTTGCGCTCGTCGCGATCGGCGAGGCGCGCAGCGTGGAGGTGCGGCGCCGCGAGGGGCCCTCGGCCTCGCGGGGCGCGGCGCGCCGCGCGCTCGCCGTGCGCGCCGAGGTGGACGCGCCCGCGCTGCGCCCCCGGCTGCTCGGCGGCTTCCGCTTCAACCCCTCCCCGCCGCCCGCCGCCCCCTGGGAGCCCTTCGGGGCCGGGTGGCTGCTACTCCCGCGCGTCCTCGCCGTCGCCGAGGGGGACGCGCGCGGAGTCGTCGTCGCGCCGGGCGTCGAGCCGGAGTCGCTCAACGCGCCGCTCACCGCGATGCTCGACCCCGCGAGCGCGCCCGCCCGCCCGGCGGAGCCCGCCGGGCTATGGGAGCGCCTCGGGGTCGACGCCGTGGCCTGGTGTCGAAGCGTCGCCGCGATCGCCGACGAGGTGCGCGCCGGCGCGTACGAGAAGGCCGTGCTCGCGACCTCCGTGGAGCTCGAGGGGGACCGTCTGATCGACGTGGGTCGCACGCTCGCCCGCCTGCGCGACGGCTACCCCGACTGCCACGTCTTCACGCTCTCGGCGGGCGGCTCGACCTTCCTCGGCGCGAGCCCCGAGCTGCTCGTGCGACTGCGGGACGGCCGCGTCGAGGCGCTCGGTCTCGCCGGCTCGATCCGCCGCGGCGCGACGCCCGAGGAGGACGAGTCGCTCGGGCGCGAGCTGCTCGGCAGCGCCAAGGACCGCATCGAGCACGAGACCGTCGTGCGCGCGATCCGCGAGCGGCTCGCGGGCGCGACCGACGAGCTCCGCGCCCCGAACGTCCCGGCGCTGCGGCGGCTGCCGAACATCCAACACCTCGCGACCGAGGTCACCGGGCGGGCGCGGTCCGGCGTCGACGTGCTCGAGCTCGTGCGGCGCCTGCACCCCACGCCGGCGGTGTGCGGCTACCCGCAGGACGTTGCGCGGCGCGTGATCGAGACGCACGAGCACTTCGACCGCGGCTGGTACGCCGGCCCGGTCGGCTGGGTCGACGCGCGCGGGGAAGGGGAGTTCGCCGTCGCGCTGCGCTCGGCGGTCGTGCGCGGGCCGCGCGCCTGGCTCTTCGCGGGGAACGGGATCATGGGCGACTCCGACCCGGGGCTCGAGCTCGCGGAGGTCCAGCTCAAGTTCCGCCCGCTCGCGGAGGCCCTCGGCGGGCGGCCCCCACGCCCGCGCGAGTAGGCGCGGCGCGCGGCCGCGCGCGCCCCCCGCCGGGCGCCGATACACTCCGCGAGATGACCCCACCGGCCGACCGCGCCGCCGTCACGCTCCTCGCACAGCTGGCTCGCAGTGGCGTGCGCCACGTGGTGATCGCGCCGGGCTCGCGGAGCACGCCGCTCACGCTCGGCGCCACCCAGCCGGGGACGCCCTTCGAGACCTGGCTGCACCTCGATGAGCGCTCCGCCGCCTACTTCGCCCTCGGGCTCGCGCGGCAGACGGGCGCCCCGGTGGCCGTCGTCTGCACGTCGGGCACCGCGGCGGCGAACCTCCTGCCGGCGGCGGTCGAAGCCAGGCTCTCACGGGTCGGGCTGGTGCTCCTCACCGCCGACCGGCCGCCCGAGCTGCGGGACGTGGGGGCGGCGCAGACGATCGACCAGGTGCGCCTCTTCGGGAGCCACGCGAAGTGGGCGGCCGACCTCCCGGTCGCCGACGGCGAGGTCGCCGTCGAGCGCGCGTGGGCGGCGGCCGCCGCGCGCGCGGTCGCGCTCGCGAGCGCGCCGC
>VGNK01000079.1 GCA_016866055.1 Chloroflexota bacterium
TACTCGGTGATCGCGGTGACGACGCCGGCGCCGACGGTGCGGCCGCCCTCGCGGATGGCGAAGCGCAGTCCCTGCTCGATCGCGATTGGCGTGATCAGCTCGATGTCGAGGTTCGTGTTGTCGCCGGGCATCACCATCTCGGTGCCCTCCGGCAGCGTCACCACCCCCGTCACGTCCGTCGTGCGCACGTAGAACTGCGGCCGGTAGCCGTTAAAGAACGGCGTGTGCCGCCCACCCTCCTCCTTGGAGAGTACGTACACCTCGCCCTTGAACTTGCGGTGCGGCGTGATGCTCCCTGGCGCCGCCAGCACCTGCCCGCGCACCACGTCGTCGCGCTCCACGCCGCGCAGCAGGCAGCCCACGTTGTCCCCGGCCTGCCCCTCGTCCAGCAGCTTCTTGAACATCTCCACGCCGGTCACCGTCGTCTTGCGCGTCTCGTGGATGCCGACGATCTCGATCTCCTCGCCGACCTTCACCTTGCCGCGCTCGATGCGCCCGGTCACCACCGTCCCGCGCCCCTTGATCGCGAACACGTCCTCGATCGGCATCAGGAACGGCTGGTCCACCGCCCGCGCCGGCTGCGGGATGTAGCCGTCCACCGCCTTCATCAGCTCCAGGATGCAGGCGTACTCCGGCGCGTTCAGGTCCGTCGACGTCGACTCCAGCGCCTTCAGCGCCGACCCGCGCACGATCGGCACCTCGTCCCCCGGGAACTCGTTCTTCGTGAGCAGCTCGCGCATCTCGAGCTCCACCAGCTCGAGCAGCTCCTCGTCCTCCATCATGTCGACCTTGTTCAGGAACACCACCACCGCGGGCACCTCCACCTGCCGCGCCAACAGCAGGTGCTCCCGCGTCTGCGGCATCGGCCCGTCCGGCGCCGCCACCACCAGGATCGCGCCGTCCATCTGCGCCGCCCCGGTGATCATGTTCTTGATGTAGTCCGCGTGCCCGGGGCAGTCCACGTGCGCGTAGTGCCGCGCGTCCGTCTGGTACTCCACGTGCTGGATCGCGATCGTGATCCCGCGCGCCCGCTCCTCCGGCGCGTTGTCGATCGAGTCGAACGGCCGGAAGTCCGCAAACCCCCGCAGCGCGAGCACCTTCGTGATCGCCGCCGTCAACGTCGTCTTCCCGTGATCCACGTGGCCGACCGTCCCGATGTTCGCGTGCGGCTTCGTCCGCTCGAACTTCCCCTTGGCCATCCGTCTCGCTCCTGACCTCTAACGGCCGCCGCGCCGCCGCCCGTGTGCCCGTGGAAGTGCGGGCGCTCTCGACCGCATCGATCTCGCCGAACTGGAGCCCGCAATGAGATTCGAACTCATGACCTCGTTCTTACCAAGAACGCGCTCTGCCGACTGAGCTATGCGGGCCCCGCTCACCCGGCCCCGACGTCGTGCGCCCGACGAGGCCGTCGCGATGAACGTTCTGGGTGGTGCAGGGGGCAGGATTCGAACCTGCGTAGCCGTAAGGCGGCGGATTTACAGTCCGCTGGAATTAGCCACTCTCCCACCCCTGCGCGGTTCCTCGTGCATCTGCCTTTCGCGCCGCTGGGTGGCTCGCCGGCCAGACCCGTGTGGGATCCCCTCGCCGCGGTGTCCGTATGGAGCCCGAGAGGGGAGTCGAACCCACTAACCTACCGATTACAAGTCGGTTGCGCTGCCATTGCGCCACTCGGGCGGGTGCGCCGGCCGATCGCCAGAGAGAAACAATCGCACTCCGAGCCGGGCCGGAGCGCGACCATCCAAGAGTATAGGAATCGCCGTTTGGCAGGGTCAACGCGAGGGCGCGCCGGCCGGCCGGCAGGCCGGTCCGCCGCCCCCCGCGACCGCGCGGCGGCGGCAGGGCGGCGGTGCGCGGTGCAGCTCGGCGCGGGGCCCGAAATGCTCGCGCCCCGGCGCCCCACGGCTACTGGGAGCAGCCGGGCGGCGCCTGCGGCCCGAGTACCAAGCTCGCCCGGCAGCTCGGCCGCCACGCCGACCTCGAGGTGGACTGGCCCATCCGCGCGTACGCGCCGCCGTCGAGTGGGCGCTCGAGCGGGTCCCTGCGGTCCCCGGACGCTTCGGCTGCGGCGGAGGTGCCCCCAGCAAGGGCATCCACCGCCGCAGCGCCGCCCCGCTCCGCGCGCTCGTGAGGGCGCTCTCGCCACCCAGCCGCCTGACGCCGGAAGCGGCCGGAAGCGGGGGAGTTTCGTGAGCACATGTGTAGTACTGACGATCCGTATGCACATGTCATATGTGTTGGTCATGAGTGATGGAGGCAGCGCATGGCACTCGCGTACTTGACCTGGGAGGCACGGGACGCGAAGCACGCGTTCGCCGACATCGGCTGGGGGGCGCTCGCCGTCTGTCGCGAGGCACGCGCCGTCGACGGCGTCGCGGACGCCCGCTCCTGGGGGCAGACCGTGGGGCGGGTTGCGATTCTCATCGAGACCGCGCCGGACGTCGCCCCGTCGCTCGTGAGCGCCAACGCGGAGGTGGTCAAGGCGACCCCAGCGCTGAACAAAGTCGCGCGCAACGTCGACTACCAGACCTGGGCCGACCCTCGCGTCGCCGCGAAGAACATGGAAGCGAGCGGGGTCGCCTAGCGTCCACGCGAGCGCAAGCGCGGCCGCGGACGCCGGTGCGCCGGTGTCTCCGCCGCGCTAGTCCCGGCGCACCGACCAGCGCGGTCCCTCCGCGGTGTCCTCGACGATCACGCCGAGCCCCGTGAGCGCCTCGCGGATGCGATCCGCGAGCGCGTAGTCCCGCTCGGCCCGGGCGGTCTGGCGCCGCTCGAGCAGCGCGTCGACGGTCTGCGCCGCGTCCTTGCCGCTGCACGCCACGTCGAGCTGCGACGCCAGGCGCGAGATCGCGCCCGCGTCGAGGCGGGCGAGCTCCTCGGCGCGCGACTCTGCCAGCGAGAGCCCCAGCACCCCCGCGAGCTCGCGCAACGCGATCTGCGCCTCGGCCACGCGCTCGCCCGCGTCGCGCGCGCGGTTGATCGCGCGAGCGAGATCGAACAGGGCGGCGAGCGCCTGCGGCGTGGCGAGGTCGTCCTCCATCGCCTGCACGAACCGCGCGCGGTACGGCTCGGGGTTGACGCCGGTCGGTGCACCGGCCGGCGCCTGCGCGAGTGCCGTGGCCAGCCGCTCCACACCGCGTGTCGCCGCCGCCATCGCCTCGTCGGTGAGGTTGTTCGGGCTGCGGTACTGGCTGTTGAGCACGAAGAGGCGGATCGCGTCGGGTGTCCAGCGGTCGAGCGCCGCCTCGACGGTGACGACGTTCCCGACGGACTTCGACATCTTCTCGCCGTCGCGCTGCACCATCCCGTTGTGCATCCACAGCCGGGCGAAGGTCTGCCCGTCGGCCGCGGCCTCGGCCTGCGCGATCTCGTTCTCGTGGTGCGGGAAGATCAGGTCAACGCCGCCGCCGTGGATGTCGAACGTCGTCCCGAGGTAGCGCTGCGCCATCGTCGTGCACTCGATGTGCCAGCCCGGCCGCCCGGGGCCCCACGGCGACGGCCATGCGGGCTCGCCGGGCTTCGCCGCCTTCCACAGCGCGAAGTCGAGCGGGAACTCCTTCCCCTCCCCCGGCTCGCCGCGCGTTCCCGAGCGCAGATCCTCGATGTTGCGGTGCGAGAGCTTCCCGTAGTCGGGCTTCGCGCGCACCCGGAAGTAGACGTCGCCGGCCGGCGTCGCGTAGGCCGCCCCCGCCGCCACGATCGCCTCGATCGTCGCGATGATGCCGGGGATCTCGCAGGTCACGCGCGGCCGCACGTCGGGCGCGAGCAGCCCGAGCGCCTGCTGCTCGCGCTCCCACGCGTCGATGTTCGCGCTCGCCAGCTCGAGCGGGTCGCGCTCGAGCTCGTGGCCGCGCTGGATCAGCTTGTCGTCGACGTCCGTGTAGTTCGAGACGAAGGTGACGCGCAGCCCGCCGTGCGGGTTGCCGGGCCAGCGCAGGTAGCGCACGAGCACGTCGTAGATGGTCAGCGACATCGCATGCCCGACGTGGGCAACGTCGTACGGCGTCACGCCGCAGACATAGATCCCGACCTCGCCCCGCGAGATGTCGAGCGGATCGACGCGACCACTGAGCGTGTTCGTGAGCCGCATCAGACGCTTCCTCCGGGCGTCGATTGCGGGCCGTGGGGCTCCTCGCGGATCGGCGCCGGGGCGCGCGCGGGGCCGCCTCCGTTCTCCTCGGCGGTGGGTCGCACGCCGAGGGTCGCCTCCAGCCGGTCGAGCCGGCGCTCCAGCGCCTCGATCCGGTCCCACTCCGGGTCGGGGAGGCGCTCCACGGTCTCGTTCGAGCGGTTCGTGTAGGCGACGACGTGCCCCGGCACGCCCACCACGGTGGCGTGCGGCGGCACGCTCGAGACGACGACCGCCCCCGCCCCGATGCGCGAGCCCTCGCCGATCGTGACGGCGCCGATGATCTTCGCCCCTGCGCCGACCACCACGCCATGCTCGAGCGTCGGGTGGCGCTTCTCGCGGCGGGTCGAGGTGCCGCCCAGCGTCACGCCCTGGAAGAGGTGGCAGTCGTCGCCGATCACGGTCGTCTCGCCGATCACGACGCCCATCCCGTGGTCGATGAAGAAGCGGCGGCCGATCTGCGCGCCGGGGTGGATCTCGATGCCGGTCAGGAAGCGGCCGAGGTGCGAGATGAGCCGCGGGAGGAGCGGCACGCGCGCCAGCCAGAGGCGATGCGTCAGCCGATGGATGAGCAGCGCGTGGACGCCCGGGTAAGCGAGCAGGATCTCGGCGGTGCTGCGCGCCGCCGGGTCACGGGCGCGCGTGGAGTGGACGTCCTCGCGGATTCGGGTGAGCCAGTGCATGGGGAGTTCCTCGACCGTCATGGTATCTCGTCGGTGAGGAGCGCGACCGCGAGTGCGGCGACGGCGTCGCCCGCTCCGATCGCCCCCAGCCCCTCGTTCGTCGTCGCCTTCACGTTGACGAAGCGCGGCTCGACGCCGAGCGCGAGCGCCACCGAGTCGCGCATCGCCAGGATGTGCGGCTGCAGCCTGGGACGCTCGGCGATCACCGTGATGTCGACGTTGCGGACGCGGAAGCCGTGCGAGAGCACGAGCCGCGTGACGCGGCGGAGCAGCTCGCGGCTGTCGATGTCGTGGTACTCGGGGTCGCCGGGGGGGAAGTGCCGCCCGATGTCGCCCTCGCCCGCGGCGCCGAGCAGCGCGTCGATCACCGCGTGCAGCAGCGCGTCGCCGTCGGAGTGGCCCTCGAGTCGCGGCGCGCCCGGGACGTCGACGCCGCCGAGCCGCAGCGGGCGCTCGTCACCCTCGCGGAAGCGGTGCACGTCGTAGCCGTGGCCCACGCGCATCAGCCGCGCGCCTCTCGCTCGGCCGCGAGCAGCGCGCGCGCGACGACGAGGTCCGCCGGCGTCGTGACCTTGAGGTTGCGCGGGTCGCCGGGAACGACCGCGACCGCGACCCCGAGGCGCTCCACCATCGAGGCGTCGTCGGTCACGTCCGCGTGCACCTCGGCGTGCGCGCGGCGCAGGAGCTCGCCCGCGAACGCCTGTGGCGTCTGCACTGCGCGGAGCCAAGCGCGGTCGAGCGTCTCGACCACGCGCCCGGCGCCGTCCACGCGCTTGATCGTGTCGGTGGGGGCGACCGCGGGGATCGCCGCGCCGCTCCCGTCGCGCGCGGCGGCGAGCACGGAGCGCGCGAGCGCCGCGGTGACGAGCGGCCGCGCCGCGTCGTGCACGAGGTACCACGCGGCGCCCGGGGCCGCGGCGACTCCGGCGGCCACCGAGTCCTGGCGGCGGGCGCCGCCCTCGACGCAGCGCACCGATGCCGGCGCCTCGCCGGCGAGCGCGAGGAGCGCCGCGTGTCGTGCCGCCGGGGCGACCACCACGACCTCGCCGACGTCCGCCATCGCTGCCAGCGCACGCAGCGACCACCCGACGAGCGGCACGCCGTCGAGCTCCGCCCACAGCTTGTCCGCACCGCCCATGCGCTGCGACCTGCCGGCCGCGATCAGGATCGCGGCGACCCCGCCGTCCTCCCGCTGCCGCCCGCCGGGATCACCCTCCGCGCTCTGCGTCCGCCGACGTGACTCCGTCATGCGCCGATTCTAGGCACCGCGGGGCGTGTCGCCCTCGTGCCCGCGCCTTGTCCGGGCCCGTAGAGCCGACGTACCCTCGAACGCACCCACTCGACGCCCGGGCACCCATCGTCGACCTCAGGGAGGTGCCAGATGACGAGGTACGACGCGCTGATCGCGCGCGCGACGAAGCCCGCCCGCTACACCGGCGGCGAGCTCAACTCCATCGTCAAGGAGTGGGCGGTGCACCCGATCCGCGTCTGCCTCGCCTATCCGGACCTCTACGACCTGGGGATGTCGAACCTCGGGTTGATGATCCTCTACGACATCGTGAACCGGCGTCCGGACGCCCTCGCCGAGCGCGCGTTCTCGCCGTGGACCGACATGGAGGCGCTGCTGCGCGAGCACGACGAGCCGCTGCGTTCGCTCGAGAGCCGCCGCGCGCTGCACGAGTTCGACCTGCTCGGCATCACGCTCCAATACGAGGCCTGCTACACGAACGTCCTCAATCTGCTCGACCTCGGGCGCGTCCCGCTCCGCACGGCCGACCGCGGCGACAGCGACACGGTCGTGATCGCCGGCGGGTCCGGCGCCCTGGAGCCCGAGCCGCTTGCGCCCTTCTTCGACGCCTTCGCGCTCGGGGAAGGCGAGGAGGTGCTGCGCGAGATCCTCGACGTCGTCGCGTCGTGGAAGCGCGAGCGCGACGCCGGCGCCGCGACGCGGCGCGACCTGCACCGCCGGCTGGCGCGCGTCCCGGGCGTCTACGTCCCGTCGCTCTACGCCGTCGAGTACCACGCAGACGGGCGTGTGCGGAGCACGAAGCCGATCGACGACGCAGCCCCCGGCCGGGTCTCGCGGCGGGTCGTCGAGTCGCTCGAGCCGCCGATCACGAAGCCGAT
Organism: Chloroflexota bacterium; assembly: GCA_016866055.1. GTDB lineage: Bacteria > Chloroflexota > Dehalococcoidia > UBA2979 > UBA2979 > VGNK01. The sequence goes on from VGNK01000079.1 coordinate 6,937, forward strand.
CGTGCCGTTCATGGAGGTCGTGCACGACCGGGCCACGATCGAGATCCAGCGCGGGTGCACGCAGGGCTGCCGCTTCTGCCAGGCCGGGATGATCTACCGCCCGACCCGTGAGCGCACGGTGGACGAGGTGGTGCGTGCCGCGGGCGAGCTCCTCGAGAGCACGGGGTACGACGAGATCTCGCTGATGTCGCTCTCGACCACCGACCATCGCGAGATCGTGCCGATGGTGCACGCGCTGGTGGACGCCTACGGCGATCGCGGGCTGAAGATCAGCATCCCGTCCACGCGCGTCGACTCGTTCTCCGTCGACGTCGCCAACGCGGTCGCGCGCGGGAAGAAGCACACGCTCACGCTCGCCCCCGAGGCCGGCTCGCAGCGGCTCCGCAACACGATCAACAAGCTCGTGAGCGAGCAGGACCTGCTGTCCGCCGTTGAGAACGCCTTCGCGAACGGCTGGACCTCGGTGAAGATGTACTTCATGGTCGGCCAGCCGACGGAGACCGACTTCGACGTCGAGGAGATCGTGCGGCTGGCGCGCGAGGTGAGGCGCATCGGGCGCTCGCACGTCGGGGGGCGGGCGCGGGTGCGGGTGTCGACGAGCAACTTCATCCCGAAGGCGCACACACCGTACCAGTGGCTCGGGCAGGCTGACCCGGACACGCTGCGGCGCCGTCACCAGATCCTGCGCGATGGGTGCCGCCGCATCGGCGTGCAGTTCACGTGGGAGGAGCCGGAGAAGTCGCTCCTCGAGGCCGTGCTCTCGCGCGGCGACCGCCGCGTGGCCGACGTGATCGAGACGGCGTGGCGCCACGGGGCGACGTTCGACTCGTGGTCGGAGCACCACGACTGGGCGATCTGGCTGCACGCCTTCGAGGCGCACGGGCTCGACCCGGCGTTCTACGCGTACCGCACGCGCGACCTCTGGGAGACGCTCCCGTGGTCGCACATCCACGGAGGCACGGAGCCGAGCTACCTCCGGAGCGAGTGGCTGAAGACGCTCGACGAGGAGATCACGCTGGACTGCAAACGCGATCCGTGCAACGTCTGCGGGATGCAGAAGCTCGATGGGGACTGCCGGCACAAGATCGCGGAGCTCGTGCAGATGAAGGTCGAGGGTGACACGACGCAGCGCGAGCGGCTCGCGCAGGAGCGCGAGCGGCTCGCCGCGGCGCTCAACGTCGTGTAGCGCGACGCGACCGCGGGCCGGGGGGCGCGGAGCGATGGGCGAGGGCGAGGCGCGCGAGTTCTGCCTGCACGGCTGCTACTGGGAGTGCGAACACCTCGTCGCGAGCGGCCGGGTCACGCCCGAACGCGCGGCGCTGCGCCCCGTCGACGACGGGATCGGGCACACGCTCATGCGCTGCCGCGAGTGCGGGGACTACCTCTACGATGTCGTCGGCCACGCGCGTGAGCACCAGCGGCTGCGCCAGCTCGGGCTGATGCCGGAGCGGCCGCGCTGGTGACGACGCCTCCGCGCGCGGGGGAGGCGGGCGGTGGCGACGCTGACGGAGACGCGGCGGTCGCTCGTGGACTGCGACGAGTGGGCGACGAACCGCCTCCTCGAGGCGGCATGCGGGGGAGACGCGGCGCTCGACGAGCCGGCCGGGAGCGCCGATCGGACGGCGCGGAACCCCACGGTGCACGCGGTCGGCACGATGTCCGTGTGGCAGGCTCGCCCTCCGCGACGAGCCGGTCCCGCGTTCCGCCCCGAGTGACCGAGCAAACGCTGCAGCGCGCGATCCATCACCGCGGGAGGTAGCCGCGGTGCTCACGGCGCACGGCGCCAGTCCCGGCGACCTCGACTACCCCTTCGACCTCCGCGACCGCGACGCGGCGCGGCCTGAGGTCCCGCCACGCCGCGGCTACGGGTAGATCCCGCGGCGGTCGATCGCCTCCACCACCCGCTCGATCGCGAGCCACTGCGCGGCCTCGCGCTGACTGCACACGCCGCGGCTCCCAATCGGGCAGCGCGCGACCACGTTGCGGTAGGCGCTCACCATCAGCCGCCGCAGCTCCGCGTTCACCTGTCCCTCGGTCCACTGCACGTACTGACGCGCCTGCACCCATTCGAAGTACGAGACCGTGACGCCGCCGGCGTTCGCGAGGATGTCGGGGATCACCGTGACCCCGCGCTCGTCGAGGATGTCGTCCGCCTCCGGCGTCGTCGGTCCGTTGGCGCCCTCGAGCACGAGTCGCGCGCGGATGCGGTCGGCGTTCTGCCCCGTGATCACGGAATCCACCGCAGCCGGGACGAGCACGTCGACGTCGGCCTCGAGCACGGCCTCGTGCGCGACGGGCTCCGCGGCATTCGGGTGCTCCGCGTGCCAGCTCGCGAGCGAACCGCCCGCCTCGACGTGCATCCAGGCGGCGGTGGCGTCGATGCCCTCGGGGTGGAAGAGCGCGATCTCCAGGTCGGAGATGTACCGCACGACCGCACCAGCCTGCTGCAGGAGCGTTGAGGTCACGCCGCCCACGTTGCCGAAGCCCTGTACCGCGGCGCTCCGCCCGACGATCCCCCCCTCCGCCGCGAGGTGCTCCTCGAGCACGTAGAGCAGGCCGCGCCCGGTCGCCTCGTACCGCCCCTCGGAGCCGCCGATCGAGACCGGTTTGCCGGTCACGACGGCTGGAATCGTGTACCCCTTCGCCATCGAGTACGTATCCATCATCCACGCCATCACCTGCGGGTTCGTGCCCATGTCCGGAGCGGGGATGTCCTGGTCGGGGCCGATGATCGGGATGATCTCGGTGGTGAAGCGACGCGTCAGGTTCTGCAGCTCCCCGTTGCTCATCGTGAGCGGGTCGACCCGGACGCCTCCCTTCGCGCCGCCGAAAGGGACGTTGACGACCGCGCACTTCCACGTCATCCACATCGCGAGCGCACGGGTCTCGTCGAGCGTGAGACGGGACGAGTAGCGCATCCCGCCCTTCGTGGGCCCACGCGCGCTGTTGTGGATCACGCGGAAGCCCTCGAAGACGCGGAACGAGCCGTCGTCCATCTCGACGGGGAACTGCGTCTGGTACGTCGTCTTGAACGACGTGAGCAGCGCACGGTGGCGATCGGGGAGGACGAGATGATCGGCGGCGCGGTGGAACTGCGCCATCGCCGCCTGCAGGACGGGTTCCATCGTGAGGTGCCTCTTCGCGCCGCGAGTCGGGTGGAGCGTCGAGGCCAGATCCTAGCGACCGCGCATCAGTCGCGACGCGTCAGCTCGCGGCGCGCATGAACCCGAGGTGCTCCTCGTAGTGGGCGGCGGAGTTCGCGTCGAGCCGCTCGAGCAGCAGCGCGGTCCACGTCGACGCCTCGACCCCACGCGCGAGCGCGAGCATCCGCTGCCGCGTCGTGCGCGCGGCGCCGAGGACGTCGTCGAGCGTGCGCGCGTGATCCTCGCCGTGCCAGCGGGCGTTGGCCTCGTCGACGTCCGGCACCAGCGGCACCGGGCGCCCCGCGGCGAACGCCTCGAACGTGTCGACCGCGAACGCGAACCAGTGGCCGAGGTGCGCGTAGACGTCGCGCGCCTCCCAGACGATCCCCGCACCCTCGTGCAGGACGCCGGAGGGGCGAGCGTCGAGTTGGGCGCTGAGCGCGGCCCACCCCGCCGCCTCCGCAGCGAGCACGCCGTGGACGAGGAACTCGAAGTGCTCGTCGAGGTGGTGGACGAGGTCCCCCGCCGCGATGGCGAGCAGCCCCTCCCCGCGCTCGTCGCGCGGGAGCGCGCGTGCACGCTCGAGCAACGCCTCGCGCGCGCGCTCTGCGCGCGCGAGCGCGGCGTCGAGGGAGAGCGCGCGATCCTCCGCCTGCCACCGCGCGTTCGGGTCGCGGTCCCGCTCCTC
>VGNK01000080.1 GCA_016866055.1 Chloroflexota bacterium
ACCAGATCGACGCCTTCATCCGCACCTACAACCGCGACGCCAAGCCGTTCCAGTGGCGCGCTCCCCGCGTCCATTCCGTCCACCCGGCACCATCGATCGCGGACCGACGCAAGTAGGCACTAGCGCGGGCCCGCCGCACGCCCCATGCCGTCGGCGCCCGCCCGCCCCGCCGCCATGCTGGGTGTCGTGAACGCTCCTCAGACGACCGAGTCCACCCGGGGCTTCTGGGCCGTCGCCGGCTCCGTCCGTCTCTTCGCGAACATCGACCCCGAGGGCCGCGAGTTGCTCGCCGCCAGCGCCCACTCGCGCATCTACCGCGCGGGCGACCTCGTCGCCGGCGTCGGCCTGCCCATGGAGAGCGTCTACGTCGTCGAGAGCGGCCTGCTCGGCGTCGCCATCCCGGACGAGCGCGGCGAGGCGATCGAGGTCGCCCGCCTCGCCCCCGGCGACTACTGCGGAGAGCTCTCGCTCATCCGCCACGAGCACTCCGGCGCCCGCGTCGAGGCGCTCGACGACTCCGTCGTCTGGGAGGTCCCGCACAAGGTGCTCGCCGAGGTGGCCGAGCGCTCGCCGCGCATGATGCGCGAGCTCGCCTCCAAGATCGCCTCCCGCCTGAGCGAGACGAACCGGCGACTGAAGCGACTGCACGCACGCGGCCGGATGGTCGGGGCGGTCAGCTTCGGGGAGCCGGCGTGGACCACGGCGCTGCTCGGCCGCACGGCACTCGCCGCGAGCCGCATGCTGCAGCGTCCGGTGCTGCTCGTCGACCTCACCGCGTAGCCCTTCGCCCCCACCTACGCGCGTGAGCTGCCGAGCCTCATCGAGCTCGCCGCGCAGCCGGCGCTGCTCAGCACGCACGAGACGTTCGCCACCTCACCCGGCCCGCGCGTCGACGTCGTCCGGCACGGCGCCGAACTGCCCTGCAACGCCGTGATCGAGCTGCTGTACGAGCTCTCCGGGCGCTACGCGCTGCTCATCGTGCACGTCGGCCCGACGCAGGGCGCGCGTCCCGCGCTCGGCCAGGTCGCCGACGCCACCGTCGCCATCGGCTCGGAGCGCGAGATCGAGATCGTCCGCCGCACGCGCCTGCCCGCGCAGCGCGAGGTGATCGTGCTCAGCGAGTCCGCCACGAGCGGGCTCGAGGGCGAACGCCGCCGCCTCACCGAGGCCTGCCGTGCCACCGTGCTCCGCGTCGTCCACGGCGGCTCCCTGCCGCTCACCAAGGACGGCGTCGCGAGCGACGGCGAGCCATGGCGCTCGGTCGACTGGCTCGCGCGCCACTTCCTGCAGCGCAGGGTCGGGCTCGCGCTCGGCGCCGGCGGCGCGAAGGGCTACGCGCACCTCGGCGTGCTCGAGGCGCTCGCGCAGACCGGCGTCCCGATCGACTACTTCGCCGGGACGAGCATCGGCGCGCCGCTCGCGAGCGGGGCCGCGCTCGAGATGCCGGTCCCGGAAATGCGCTACCACATGGACGAGATCTTCCGGCCGCTCGCGCGACCGCGGTTGCCGTGGCGCTCCGTGCGGAGCGCCGGCGCGCTGCGCGGGAACTTCGACCGGCTCTGCGACCGCCGGCTCTTCGAGGACCTGGCGCGGCCGCTCTCGATCGTGGCCGCCGACCTCGACCGCCGCGAGGAGTTCAGCTTCCGCCAGGGACCGCTCTCCGACGCGATCCTCGCGAGCATCGCGATCCCCGCGGTCTACCCGCCGGTCCACTTCGAGGGCCGCCGGCTCGTCGACGGAGCGCTGCTCAACCCGGTGCCGACGAGCACGCTCGTCTCGGCCGGCGCCGACATCGTGATCGGCGTGAAGCTCACGCCGCCCGCGGCGGCGCAGCACGACCGGCCGCGCGGCGGCTGGAGCGCGCGCTTCCGGCCGCCGATCGTGGAGACCGTGCTGCGCGCGTTCGACGTCATGCAGTGGAAGATCACGGCCGAGGGCGCCTCCCGCGCCGACGTCACGATCGAGCCGACGTTCCAGGGCGCCACGGGGCTGCGCGACTACCGGCGCGCCGACGAGTGCATCGAGTCGGGCCGGGCGGCGGTGGAGGCCGCGCTCCCGCGGCTGCGGTCGCGCCTCGCGCTCGGCGACTTCGGCGGCTCGCTCGAGCGCGCCGCCTGACGCACCCCTTCTCCCGCGGGCCATAATGCCTCGATACCGTGGACGCGCGCCGGGGTGACGCCGCGCGCGGATGAGGGGAGCCCGCCCCGACGATGCGCCCGCTCTCCTCGCTCCCCTCGGCGCTGACGGTGATCGACGACATCCGCGGTCGCGTCGGCGACCGCGCGCTCGCGCTGTTCCTCGACTTCGACGGGACGCTGAGCCCGATCGTCGACGACCCCGAGGCGGCGCTGCTCGCGCCGGGCAACCACGAGCGGCTCGCGCGCCTCGCCGTGCACGCGACGGTGTCGGTGATCAGCGGGCGCGACCTCGCCGACGTGCGCGAGCGCGTCGGCCTCGAGGGCCTCTACTACGCGGGGAGCCACGGCTTCGAGGTGGGGGGCCCGGACGGCTTCCACCAACAGCTCGCTGAGGGCGCGCGCTTCCTCCCCTCCCTCCACCGCGCCGAGGACGAGCTGCGCGCGCGCCTGCACCGCGTGCCCGGCGCCTACGTCGATCGCAAGCGCTTCGCGCTCGCCGTGCACGACCGCCGCGTGCCCGCCGCCCACCTCCACGAGGTCGCCGCCGTCACCGACGAGGTCGCTGGCCACTACCCCGACCTCCGGCTCACCGCCGGCAAGCGCGTCTTCGAGCTCCGCCCCGACCTCGCCTGGGACAAGGGCCGCGCGCTGCTCTGGCTGCTCGACGAGCTGGCGCTTCCGCGAGCGGAGACCGTGGCGGTCTTCATCGGGGACGACACCACGGACGAGGACGCCTTCCGCGCGCTCGCCGAGAGCGGCACGGGGTTCGGCATCGTGGTCGGGGGCGACGACCGGCCCACCGCCGCCGAGTACGCGGTGCGCTCGCCGCGAGAGGTCTCGCAGCTGCTCGAGCGGCTCGCCTCCTGGCTCGCCGCCGCCAAGTAGCGCGAGGAGGGCGGGCCGTCGCACGCGACGTGTCGCCTGTGCGCGCAGCACCCCGCGCGCGGGGGCGCGCGTCGTCGTCGGCTCTGCGCGCGACATCGTCGAGCAGGCGGCGTGCCGCGCTCTCTCTTCACGGAGTCTGCGGCGCGCGCGACGGACGCGGGGGAGAGGGTGGCGCTCGGGCGACATAACGACGGCGGGCAGGGTCGGCGCTGGGTGCCGGCGTCCAGGCCACCTGTCGCGATCCGTCGTTCGTCTACACGTACGCTCTCGTACGAGCTCGTACGCATACACGCTCGCTCATGTTCGCGTGCACATCCGTGCCGCTCGGCGCATACGGCCGTGCGCGAGCGCTCGCGGGCGTCCGTGGCGGTCGCGATGGCGGTGGAGGGCGCTCCGTCGAGGATCTGCTCGGGGGGCCCGCGCGGCGACCGGGGGTGGCCGGCGAGCGACGGCAACCCTGCGAGGAGGCACGATGCGCTGCGTGGACAGGCTGTTGCGAAGGGGGTTGAGCGCGGCAGGGGCCGTCGCGGACCGCACGGACGCCGGGTGTCCCCACGTGACGCTGATCCCCCACTGGGACAGCCCGTCGGACATGGGGCGCGAGGAACGGGCCTCGAGCTTCCGGTGTGACGCGTGCGGGACGACCTTCACGCCGGCCGAGGCGAGCGAGCTGCGCCGGACCGAGGCGGCGCGCATGGCGCACCTGGAGCGGCGCTCGTAGCAGCGCGCGACTGAACCCGAAGGCCGGCGACCCCGCCGGCGGAGCCGTCCGAGAGGGCGGCTCCGCTCGTTCCCCCGGCGTCCGCTCGACGGCCCCGGACACGCTAGCCGCCCGGCACCCGCGCCTTCGCGCGCCGCGCGCGCTCGTTCCCGTCGAGCACCACCTTGCGCAGCCGCACGCTGCCCGGCGTGATCTCGAGGCACTCGTCCTCGCGGATGAACTCGAGCGACTGCTCGAGCGAGAGGGGCTGGTGCGGGATCAGCCGCACGGTCGCCTCCGCGGTCGAGCTGCGCATGTTCGTCAGCTTCTTCTCGCGCGTGGCGTTCACGTCCATGTCCTCGGGGCGCGCGTTCTCGCCGACGATCATCCCCTCGTACACCTCGACCCCCGGCGGGATGAAGAGCACGCCCCGCTCCTGCAGGCTGAGCAGCGCGTGCGTCGTCGCCTGGCCGCGGCGGTCGGCGACCAGGCTGCCGGTCGGGCGGGTGCGCAGCTCGCCGTGCCACGGCTCGTAGCCGTGGAACAGGTGGTTGATCAGCCCGGAGCCGCGCGTCTCCGTGAGGAACTCCGTGTGGAAGCCGATCAGGCCGCGCGCGGGCACGATGAACTCCATGCGCACACGCCCGGTCCCGTGGTTCACCATCTGCTGCATGCGGCCCTTGCGCAGCGCGAGCAGCTGCGTGACGACCCCCAGGAAGTCCTCCGGCACGTCGACGTGGAGACGCTCCATCGGCTCGCAGAGCCGTCCGTCGATCTCGCGCGTCACCACCTCCGGCTTGCCGACCGTGAGCTCGAAGCCCTCGCGGCGCATCGTCTCGACGAGCACGGCGAGCTGGAGCTCCCCGCGACCCTGCACCGTCCACGTGTCCGGGCGGTCCGCCGGAAGCAGACGGATCGAGACGTTGCCGAGCAGCTCCGCGTCGAGACGGTTCTTCAGCAAGCGCGCGGTGAGCTTGTCGCCGTCGCGGCCGGAGAGCGGTGAGGTGTTGACGCCGATCGTCATCGAGAGGCTCGGCTCGTCGACGCGGATCACGGGGAGCGGTCGCGGGTCGCCGGGATCGGCGAGCGTCTCACCGATCGTGACGTCGGGCATGCCGGCCACCGCGATGATCTCGCCGGGGCCGGCCTCGGGGGCGTCCACGCGCTCGAGCGCCTCCGTCACGTAGAGCTCGGCGACGCGCGCGGGCTCGATCGTGCCGTCGACGCGGCAGTGCGCGATCGGCTGCCCGCGGCGGATCGTCCCCTCCCGCACGCGGCAAAGGGCGAGCCGCCCGACGTACGGCGACGCGTCCAGGTTCGTGACGAGCGCCTGCAGCGGATGGCCCTCCGTGAAGACGGGCGCCGGGATGCGCTCGAGCAGCAGCTCGAACAGCGGCGCCAGGCTCTCGCCCGGGACGGCGGGGTCGGGCGACGCGAGCCCCGCGCGGGCGTTGCAGTAGACGATCGGGAACTCGATCTGCTCGGCGTCGGCGTCCAGGTCGAGGAAGAGCTCGTAGATCTCGTCGACCACCTCGTTGATCCGCGCGTCGGGGCGGTCGACCTTGTTGACGACGACGATGATCGCGAGCCGGCGCTCGAGCGCCTTGCGCAGCACGAATCGCGTTTGGGGGAGCGGCCCCTCGCTGGCGTCGACCAGCAGCAGCGCGCCGTCGGCCATCGTGAGGCCGCGCTCGACCTCGCCGCCGAAGTCCGCGTGGCCGGGCGTGTCGATGATGTTGATCTTCACGCCCCGGTAGCGGATCGCGGTGTTCTTCGCGAGGATCGTGATCCCCTTCTCGCGCTCGAGGTCCATCGAGTCGAGCACGCGCTCGGCGACCGCCTGGTGCTCGCGGAACGAGCCGGACTGGCGCAGGAGCCCATCGACGAGGGTGGTCTTCCCATGGTCGACGTGGGCGATGATCGCGACGTTGCGGATGTCGTGGCGGACCGGCATGCGGGCTCCCGGCTGGGCCGCCGCGCGGCCGCCGCAGCGCCGGCCCGGGTCGGCGCGCGCGGTGTGGCGCGGTCGGGATGCGATGGGACGATGCAATCCAGTGTGGCACCGGCGCCGGCTAGGGGCATCGGGCAGCGCACGGTATGCTTCGCGCGCGGCGCCATCCCGGTGGCGCGGGGGAAGGAGCGACGCGCATGACGGGCCGCCTCGAGGGGAAGGTCGTGCTGGTCACCGGCGCGAGCCGGGGGCTCGGGCAGTACTGCGCGGTCGGCTACGGCGCTGAGGGCGCGACGGTGGTCGTCGCGGCGCGTACTGAGCGCAGCGAGCAGTCGCGGCTGCCGGGGACGATCCACGAGACGGCGCGGCTCGTCGAGGCGGCAGGCGGGGAGGCCTTCCCGGTCGCCTGCAACGTTGCCGATCGCGCGTCGGTCGAGCGCATGGTGGAGGGCGTGCTCGCGCGCTACGGGCGCGTGGACGTGCTCATGAACAACGCCGGCGTGCTCGTGCCCGGCGCGCTCTCGGCGCTGCAGGCGCGGCACTGGGAGCTGCAGTTCGCGGTGAACGTCAACGGCACCTTTTTCTGCACGCGCGCCCTGCTGCCGTCGATGGTCGAGCGGCGCGCGGGGAGCATCATCAACATCTCCTCGGTCGCCGCCGACCGCGGCGGGGGCTCGTACGGGATCACGAAGCGCGCGGTGGAGGACCTCACGCGGCAGCTCGCGGAGGAGCAGCGCGCGAACGGCATCGCGGTGAACGCGCTGAAGCCGGTGGGGGCGATCGAGACGCCGGGGATGAACTTCGGGGCGGGCGGCGACATCGGTGAGGAGCGCCGCCGGGAGCTGCCGGCGAAGGAAGGGTACGTCGAGGCGGCGGTGCTGCTCGCGCGGCTCACCCCGGACGTCTGCACGGGCGGCGTGTTCAACGACGAGCAGGCGCTCGAGCGGTTCGCCGATCCGGAGACGCGCGCACGGATCGCGGCCGGAGCGCGCGCGCGGCGCTGAGCGCGAGTGCGGCGTGCGGTCGCGCTGCGGGCGTTCGCGGGGTGCGAGTGGAAGAACGCGGAGAGGCGGTGCCGCGCGGCACCGCCTCTCCGTGAGACCTACGCCTTATCGAGCCAGAGCTCGTGCCAGCGCTCCTTGCCCTCGCCCCCGTAGAACTGCTTGAGGTTCCCCACGCGCTTGCGGACGTGCGAGGCGTTGATGAAGTACGACAGGGTGATCGTCGAGTAGACCTTGTCGAGCACGATCTTCTGGATCTGCGAGTAGATCGCCTTCCGCTCCTTGACGTCGAGCGTCTCGCGCGCCTTCTTCACGAGCTGCTCGGTCTCCGGGACCGGTGCCTGCCCGGAGTTGTAGCCGCCCTTCTCTGTGTAGAACTGCGCGATGTTCGCGTCGGGATCGATGCGCATCGACCACGAGCTCGAGAACATCGCTCCGGTGCCGTCGCCGCCGAGACCCTTGAAGACGCGGGTCGCGAAGATCCCGCGCTCGGGCTTGAGCCAGTCGAACCTGATGCCGAACTCCTTGAGGCTCGCCTCCCAGAAGACGTCCTGGTCGTTCAGCGAGGTCGACCCGTTGGGCGCGCCCTTGATCACCCATTTGTCCTTGGGGACGCCGGACGCCTCGAGCAGCTTGCGCGCCTCGCCGGGGTCGTACTTGTGCCCCTGGATGGTGTCGTCCCACGCCCACGAGGCCGGCGTCAGCAGGCCCTTGCCCAGCGGCTCCTCGCCCTTAAGGAACTGCTTGACGAACGCCTCGCGGTCGAGCGCGAGGGACAGCCCTCGACGCCATCGCTCGTTGTCGAACGGTGGGAAGAGGTGGTTGATGTACCACTGCATCGTGAGCGAGCCGACGAACTTCGCCGCCTGGAAGCGACTGTCCTTCTCCAGCCGGGCGTACTCACGCGACGGCGTGGCGAGGATGTCGATGTCGCCGCTCTCGAGCGCCGCCGTCCGCACAGTCTCGTCGGGGATCACCTCGAGCCGGATCTCGTCGAGGTAGGGCTTCGGCCGTCCCTCGCCGTCCTTCCCCCAGTACTTCTTGTTCCGCACGAACGTCACGCGCGCGTCGGACAGCCACTCCTGCATGTGGAAGGGACCCGAGCCGAGCGGCTCGCGCAGGAACTTGTCCGGGCCCAGCTTCTCGACCTGCCGGCGCGACACGATGCAGCCCGCGCGGTCGGTGAAGTTCGTCAGCAGCGGCGCGCTCACCTCCTTGAGCTTGAGCACGACCTCGTTCTGGGAGACGACGTCGATCGAGTCGACCGCCGCCAGCTCGGCGCGCGACGTGGCCTTCGCGTCCATTGCGCGCGTGAGGTTCCACTTGATGAGCTCGGCGTTCACCGGCTCGTCGCTGTTGTACATCGTGATGCCGGAGCGCAGCCGCAGCACGAGCTTCGTGGGCTCGGGGTACTCCCACTTCTCCGCGATCGAGCGCGACGGGTCGAGCAACCCGTTGGGGCCCGTGTTCACGAGGCGGTCGTAGACGAGGTGGAGCAGCTCGCGGTCGCCCCCGGAGGTCCCGAAGTGCGGATCGAGCGACAACGGGTCGGCCGAGCGCCCGACCTTCAACTGCCCGCCCCGCGGCACGTCGGCCACCTTCGGCGCGGCGCCCGCAGCCGGCGACGCGCCCGCCGTGCTCGCCGCCGCGGGAGCGGCAGGCGCGCCCTCGTCGGAGTCGCCCCCGCACCCGATCAACGCGGCGCTCGCCAGCCCGACGCTGGCGGTCGCCGCTCCCTTCAGCAGCCTCCGACGCGACCATCGTCGGTGGAGCCCTGAATCACGCATGCTGAACCCTCCGCATTGATCCCTGCCAGTTCCTTGCTGGTGTCACCCGTCGCTTACACGGTTCTCTCCCCTGTCACCGACCGCGAAGGCGCGGATCGAGCACATCTCGCAGCCGGTCGCCCAGGAGATTCACCGACAGCACGAACGCGACGATCGCCACCCCGGGGGAGATCGCCATCCACGGGTTCACCCGGATCACGGGGAACCCGTCGGCGATGATGATCCCCCACGTGGCGGTCGGCGGCTGGATGCCGATGCCGAGGAAGCTCAGCCCCGACTCGGCCAGCACTGCCGCGCCGAGGAAGAGCGAACCCTGGACGATGATCGGCTGCACGGCGTTCGGCAGCACGTGCCGGCGCAGGATCATCGAGTCCGTCGCCCCGAGCGCCCGTGCCGCGAGCACGTAGTCGCGCTGTTTCAGCGAGAGCGTCTGCGCTCGCGTCAGCCGCGCATAGACCGGGAAGGAGTTCAGCCCGATCGCGATCATGACGTTCGTCACGCCGGGACCGATGATTGCGATCACGAACAGCAGAAAGATCAGGTTCGGGAACGCGATCATCGCGTCGACGAAGCGCATGATGATCTCGTCCGGCCACCGGCCCGCGTATCCCGCCAGCAGCCCGAGCGGGACCCCCACTGCCACCGCGACCCCCATCGCGACGATGCCGATGCGCAGCGAGATCCGGCTCCCGTAGATCATGCGGCTGAGCACATCTCTGCCGAGCCGGTCGGTGCCGAGGGGATGATCCCGTGAGGGCGAGAGGTAGCTCTTCTGCCGGTTCTGCTCGTTCTCGCCGTGTGGAGCGATGAGCGGGGCGAACAGTGCGATGACGACGAACACGCCGAGCAGCGCGACCGAGACCGACGCCTTCGGGTCCAGCAGGAACGAGCGCACGGCTCGCAGCTGCCGGCTGGAGCTGGCACGGGAAAGCGCGGGCAGGGTCCCGACAGTGCTCGGCATGCCCGTATCTCCTCCCGGCTAGTCGTATCGGATTCGTGGATCGAGATAGCCGTAGACGAGGTCGGTGAGCAGGTTGGCGAGCACGATCGCGATCGTCGACATCAGCACGATCGCCTGGATCACCGGGTAGTCGCGGGCGGTCGCGGCGTCGATCGCCATCCGCCCGACGCCGGGGATCGCGAACACGCGCTCGATGAGGACGGAGCCGGCGATCAGCCCGGAGAGTGAGATCCCGAGCAGCGTGACCACCGGCAGCATCGAGTTCTTCAGCGCGTGCCGGACCACGACGCGAAACTCCGTCACGCCCTTCGAGCGCGCGGTGGTGATGTAGTCCTGCCGCATCACTTCGAGCAGCGCCGACCGCGTCTGCCGCATGATCGTCGCCGACCCGAAGAGCCCAAGCGCCAGGACCGGGAGGGTCAGCCGCCGGAGGCCCTCGGTGAAGTTCTCCCACGGCGCCACCCAGCCGGACGCGGGCAGCCAGCCGAGCCAGACCGAGAAGACGAGGATCAGGAGGATCGCCGCCCAGAAGTTGGGAGTGGCGACGCCGAGCACCGCCCAGGTCGTGGCGAAGAAGTCGGGCCAGCCCTGACGCAGCGCCGCAATGACCCCGAGCGCAATCCCGATCACGACGTTGACCGAGAACGTGATCGTGCTCAGCGTCAGCGTGACCGGCAGACGCTGCGCGACCATCGTCGTCACTTCCTGTCGGGTGCGGAACGACTTGCCGAAGTCGCCCTGCACGACGCGACCGACGTAGCGCAGGTACTGGACGGGGACGGGTTGGTCGAGGCCGAGCTCAGCGCGCTTCGCGGCGAGCGCGCCGGGGCCGAGGTCGGCGATCTCGGCTGCGGCGCCCTCACCGAGCATCGCGATCAGCGGATCGCCGGGGATCAGTTGCTGACCGGCAAACGTGAGCGCAGAGACCATCACGAGGACCGGGAGCGAGTTGACAAGCCTGCGGATCACGTAGGGAAGCATCGGCTCCCCGACCTCCATCCGCTGCGCAGAGGCTCCGGCGCCCACGTACGTGAGTGTTGCCCGCCTCCCAAGCGCGCGGCCCTCTCTCCGGTTGTGATGCTGCCGTCTGCGTCGTGGTGATACTACAAAATCCATTCGGGGGGGGGGAGGACGGGGTTGTCGGACGGGACGGCGTGGCGATCCGGGCGGCGACCGCACCGCGCCGGCGCCGCGGCTCGTGGGGCGCTCCACGGGATCGGGCCGGACGGGCGGACCGCGACCGACGCGCGCGCTG
>VGNK01000081.1 GCA_016866055.1 Chloroflexota bacterium
GCGCTCGTGACGCGACCGGCGAGCCTCGCCTTCCACGGCGCGGCGCGGCGCGTGCTGCGCGCGATCGCGGCTCGCGGCGCTGGCGCCGAGGCGCTCGCATCGCTGATCGCCGCGCTCGGCCGCGAGACGTCGATCTACGAGTCGGGTGTGCTCGCGCTCGAGCAGCTCGAGCGGTTGCGGCGCGCGCCGCCGCCGCCGGTGCAGGCCTGGCGGAGGGACGCGGACCCAAGCTGAGGAGGGGATCGATGGCTCGCTACATGGTCGTCGCCCATCAGACCGCCACCAGCCCCGAGCTGGTCGCGCGGCTCCGCGACATCGCGGAGCGGGACCGGAAGGCGCGCTTCACGCTCGTCGTCCCCGAGACGCACGTGTCGCACCTGCTCGTCCACGACATCACGGAGACGCACGCCGCGGCGCAGGCCGCGGCGGACGCGGCCGAGCGCGTGCTGCGCGACGCGCGGATCACGCTCGACCTGGTCACGATCGGCGACGCGTCGCCGGTCGTCGCGATCGAGGACGTGCTGCGCGCGGACCCGGACTACGACGCGGTCGTGCTGTCGACGCTGCGGCCCGGCGTGTCGCGCTGGCTCGACATGGACGTGCATCACCGCGTCGAGAAGAAGTTCGACCTTCCGGTGATCCACGTCTGCGAGGGCGGCGACGAGGCCTGGTTCGGCCGGGGCGCGCCCGCGGCCGTGGTGTCGATTCCACCGCCGCGTCGGGAGCGCGCGCCCGAGAAGGCCCCGCGGCTGGTCCCGGAGCGGGCGTCGCGGTGGCCGATCGTGGTCGCGCTGATGTTCGTCTACCTGTCGATTACGACGGGCCTGGCGCTCGGCGTCAGCCGCACCTTCTTCATCACCGACGCCGTCGCGCTGGCCGTGTTCGCGGTGATGATCGTCGGCGTGCGCTGGATGGAGCGCGCCCGCCGGATGTCGTAGCCTCGGCTCCCGGCGCCCGCGCGGCGCCGTGGCAGCCCGCCACCGGGTGGGCCGCGCGCGCCGGCGAGGAGCGTCCGATGGTCGAGGCCCACCAGCACGTCCAGGTCGACGAGGGCGTCGTCTACGGCCGCGGAGGCGGCCGCGAGCTGCGCGGCGACGTCTACACGCCGCCCGGGGGACGGCCGCAGGGCGCCCCGGGCGTCGTGATCGTGCACGGTGGCGGGTGGCGCGAGGGCGACCGCTCCCAGCTGCGCGGCTACGGGCTGCGGCTCGCGCGCCAGGGATACGTCTGCGCCGCGATCGAGTATCGCCTGCTCGGCGAGGCGCCGTGGCCGGCGCAGATCGAGGACGTGAAGGCGGCGATCCGCTGGATGCGCGCGAACGCCGAGCGGCTCGGGGTCGACCCGAACCGCATTGCGATCACCGGCAACTCCGCAGGCGGTCACCTCTCCCTGCTCGCCGCGGGCACCCCCGGGCTCGCGGAGTTCGAGGGAAGCGGCGGGCACGAAGGCGTGTCGAGCGCGGTGGCGGCGAGCATCGCGTTCTACCCCGTCACGAGCTTCGTCGACCGTGACGGCCGGCTGCACTCCACCTACTCGTTCCTGTTCGGCGACGAGAAGACGCCCGAGCGGGCCCGCGCCGCGAGTCCCACGTCGCACGTGCGCGCCGGATTCCCGCCGGCCCTGCTCATCCACGGGAACCGCGACGAGGTCGTGCCGCCCGCGCAGAGCACCGGATGCTACGAGGCTCTGCGCGCCGCCGGCGTGCCCGCCGAGCTCCACGTCTTCGCCGACCAGCCGCACGGCTTCGACGCCGACCCGCGCTTCGCCCGGCACTGCGCAGACGTGATGGCGCTCTTCCTCGAGCGCTACGTGCGCGCCGGGGAGCCCGCCCCAACCGCGGGGGTGCGCTAGCCGAGCGGGGCGGGAGCCGCGCGCGATGCCTCTCGTGGACGGTCGCGAGTTGCTCGCCGCCGCCGAGCGCGGCGGCTACGCAGTGCCCGGGTTCAACGTCTCGAACCTCGAGATGGCGCTGGGCGTGCTCGACGCCGCCGAGGAGCGCCGCGCGCCGCTCTTTCTGCAGTTCAACCCGGGCAACCTCGGGCACGTCGGCGGCGTCGACCTCGCGGCCGCGATCGGCCGCCTGCTCGGCGCGCGCGCAACCGTGGGCGTCGCGCTCCACCTCGACCACGGGCCCGACGTCGCGTCGCTGCGCTCCGCGACGGGCGCCGGCTTCACCTCGCTCATGTTCGACGGCTCCACCCATCCGCTCGAGCGCAACCTCCGCGAGACCCGCGAAGCGTACGCGGTCGCGCTGCAGGCCGACCTCGCGCTTGAGGCGGAGCTCGGCCACGTCGGCGGGCGCGAGCCCGGCGTGATCACCTCCGAGTCGCAGCTCACCGACCCCGCAACCGCCCGCCGCTTCATCGAGCAGACGCGCGTCCACTCGCTCGCGGTCTCCGTGGGCACCGCGCACGGCCTCGCCGGGGACCTCCGCCTCTCGCTGATCGAGGAGCTGCGCGCGGCGACCTACGGGCTCCCCCTCGTGCTCCACGGCGGCTCGGGCGTGCGCCCCGAGCAGCTCCGCGAGGCGGTGCGCGCCGGCATCCGCAAGGTCAACATCTCGACGGAGATCCACGCCGCCTTCGCGCACGCCGTCGCGCACGCCTCCGGCAACGACCCGCGCCCCGCCCTCCGCGCCGGCCGCGAGGCCGTCGCGCGCGCGGCGGCCGACCGCATCGACGTGCTCGGCGCCGCGCAGCGCGCCTGACCGCGAAGCCCCCGCCCGCGCTCGGGGCGGCTGCCGCGGCGCGTGGCTATACTCGGAACGATGCTCGAGTCGATGTCCCCGCGGGACCCGCATTCCGCGCCCCTGCTCCAGCCGATCGCGATTCCCACCCACACTGGACTCGACGACGTCGACCCGTGGGCGGAGGTCTCGCGGCGGTCGGCCGTGCGCGGGCTCTGGCCGTGGGGACTCGCCCAGGTCTCCGAGACGCTCGAGGTGATCGCGCTCGCCGTGATCATGTTCGTGGCGGTGCGCGCCGTCGCGCAGAACTTCGTCGTCGAGGGCGCCTCGATGCTGCCGACCTTCCACCACGGCGAGCTCGTGATCGTCAACCGGCTCGCCTACCGCAGCTTCGACGTCTCCTGGCTCCCAGGGATCGACGAGTCGAACTGGCGCCCGTTCGGCCGCCCGGAGGTGGGCGACGTCGTCGTCTTCAAGTTCCCGCGCAACCCCGACCGCGACTTCATCAAGCGCGTGATCGCGCTGCCCGGGCAGACCGTGGAGATCCGCAACGGCGGGGTGCTCGTCGACGGGGTGGCGCTCGTCGAGAGCTACGTGCTGGATACGCCGACGTACATCTACGGACCGGAGGTGGTGCCCGAGGGGCAGGTGTTCGTCCTCGGCGACAACCGCAACAACTCCTACGA
Organism: Chloroflexota bacterium; assembly: GCA_016866055.1. Taxonomy (GTDB): domain Bacteria; phylum Chloroflexota; class Dehalococcoidia; order UBA2979; family UBA2979; genus VGNK01. Next base: position 3,374 of record VGNK01000081.1, read on the forward strand.
CTCGCACTCGTGGGGGATGCTCGAGAGGAAGCTCATCATCGGTCGCGCGGACGTGCGGTACTGGCCGTTCGAGCGGATCGGGCTCGTGAGCCACGTGCGTCCGTTCACGCCGCCCGCGGCCGCGGCGCAACCGGGAGCCGCGCCATCGCAGTAGACGCCGAGGTGCTCGCGGCGCTGCATGACACCGGCGCGTTCCTGGAGGGCCACTTCCAGCTCAACTCCGGCCGCCACTCCGCGGCCTACCTCGAGAAGTTCAACCTCCTGCAGTGGCCGCGCTACACGGAGCTCGTCTGCCGCAAGATGGCCGACGCAATGCGCAAGCTGGCGCCGCGCACGGTCGCGGGGCCGACGACCGGCGGCGTGCTGCTCGCGTACGAGGTCGGCCGGCAGCTCGGCGTGCGCGGGATCTTCTGCGAGCGCGACGAGGGCGGCGGGCGCTCGTTCCGGCGCGACTTCCACCTGGAGCCCGGCGAGCGCGTGCTCGTCGTCGACGACGTGCTGACCTCGGGACTCTCCGTGCGCGACACAATCGAGGCGGTGCGCAAGACCGGCGGCGAGCCCGTGGGCGTGGCCGTGGTGGTCGACCGATCGGCGGGGCGCGCGCAGTTCGGGCTGCCGTTCTTCGCGGCGACCAACGTCGACATGGAGAGCTACGAGCCGGCGGACTGCCCGCTCTGCGCGCGCGGCGTGCCGCTCACGATCACGTGACCGCGGCCCGCGCCTGGACCCGCGGCGAGCGCCTGCGGCTCGGGCGGGCGCTGCTCGCCGCGCTCGAGCGCGACGCGAGCGCCGAGGGGCGCACCTTCGCCGGCCGCCTCGAGGAGATCCGCGGCCGCGCGGCACGCCTGCTGCCCGCGGTCGTGGGGCGCCCCGTCGCGATGCCGTACCTGGCCGGGCTCGATGTCGGCGCGCGCATCGTCTACGAGGGACCGCCGCCCTTCGAGCACGTCCTCGAGTACGTCGAGGCGGCGGCGCAGCGGTGGTCGTGGGAGGATCCCCGCGGACCGTCGGACGCCGCCGCGGCGGACCCCCCGGACCGCGAGCTGACGGCGCTCCTGCGGGACACGGTCGACCTGTGCCGCGAGACCGGGATCGGGACCGAGTGGGCGCCGCGGATGATCCTGCACGCGGCGCTCCACGACGCCGCCGGCCGCGAGGCCGCCAGCGCTCGAGCGCTCGCGGGGCTCGGGAGCGAGGCGCCGCTCGCGCTCGAGCGCCGCGCGGCCTGGGTCGCGCGTCGCCTGCTCCTGCCACGGGCGAGCGCCGCCGACATCGCGCGCGACCTCGGGCTCCGCGGGGGCGCCGAGGAGGCGCTCGCGGCGACCGCCGAGTACGCCGCGGCGATCGGGCTCGCGGTCGCGGGCGAGGAGCCGCGCCCGCGCTAGCATGCCCCGGTGCGAACCACGGTCAGCCTCGCGCTCGCCGTTGCCGGCCTCGCCCTGTTCGTCGCGGGCGACGCGATCTGGCTGCGCGACCGGCGCCGCGGGCAGCCGCTGGACCTGCGGCTCACGGGCACGCTCATCGGCCTGGGCGTGCTGCTCTTCCTCGTGGGGGCGCTGCTGCGCGAGCCGTGAGCCGGGCGACCGCCCCGCCGGGGCTCCCTACGCGGGCTTCCGCGCCGTGATCAGGTAGTGGCACTCGCTCACGACGAAGCCATCGTCGGTCGTGCACGCGCGCTCCATCGCGAGCAGCGCGTCGAGGTCGCGCTCCGGGTCCAGGTCCGGCACGTGCCACGGCGCGACGGCGAGCATGAACACGAACGGGCCGATGTTCGGGTACGCGACGCGCTGCTCGTGCTCGCGGCTCTCCACCGTGCAGCCCGCGGCGCGCAGCGCCTCGGCGTACGTGGTGCGGTGATCGCCGTGATCGATCCAACGCTCGAAGAACGGTCGCGCCTCCCGCCACTGGTGCATCCCGACCTGCTGCGTCAGCAGCCACCCTCCGGGGCCCAGGACGCGCAGCGCCTCATCCGGGACGATTGTCTCGTGGCGCGAGAGCACGACGCCGAACGACGCGTCGCGAAACGGCAGCGCGGCGGTCGTCGCGCGCACCGCCTCGACGCCGAGCGGCGCCAGACGCGCCCGCGCGACCGGCGCGTTCACGTGCCACTCCTCGGTCGCGACGAGCCGAGCCGGCAGCTCCGCGCGCATCTCGGCGAGCCGCTCGCCACCGCCGGTGCCGAGGTCGAGCACCGCCCGTGCCCCGCGCGCGTGCTCGCGCACGACCCCCGCCCACGACCATGGCATCGGGTCGCCGAGCGCGCGCTCGCCGAGATCGTCGAAGCTCCAGCCGCTGAACCCGCGCGCGCGCTCGACCCACGGGCGCAGCCGCGCGATCGCCTCTGCGCGCGTCTCGCGCGCTTCGGTCAGATCGCGCCCGCCTTCGTGAGGCCGGCGAGACTCCCCGCCTCCACGCCGAGCAACCCCACGTAGACCTCGTGGTTGTGCTCGCCGAGGAGCGGCGGGCGCCGGCGCAGGCGCACCGGCGACGCCGTCATGCGGTACGGCGCGCCCATGTAGCGGACCGGCGTCGGGTGCCCGGGCGCCTCGCCCTCCCAGAAGAAGCCGCGGTCCGCCCAGTGCGGGTCGTCGAGGTTTTCCTCGGGACGGCGTACGTGCCCCCAGGGCAGGTGGAGCGACTGGCCGCGCCGGTAGATCTCCTGCGACGGGCGCGACTGCACGAACTCGCCGATCGTCTCGGACACCATGCGGCGCAGATCGGGTCGCGAGCGCGGGTCGCGGTAGAGCACCTCCTCCACCGCCGGGTCCCGCAGCCGCTGGGCGAGGTCGGGGCGCGTCTCCGCGATCCACTCGATGAGCGCGTCGAGGATGCGCTTCTCGCGCGGCACCCCGCCGCCCATCAGCAGGATGTATTCCCCGTCCGTGCAGAGGAACTGCCACGGGGGCGTGCCGTCCGGCGAGGCGTGGCGGCCGGTCTGGCGCTGCACGATCCGCCCGAAGTACTCCCAGTTCGGGAACGAGCCCTCGGTCGTCGTGCTGGCGGCCTCGTGGATCGAGACGTCGAGCAACTGGCCCCCGCCCGCGCCCTCACCGTCGCCGTCGCGCAGCCAGAGCGCCGAGAGGATCCCGGAGACCGCGTACTCGTTGGCGATCGCGATCGTGTGCTCGCCGTCGGGGCGGATCGGCGGGAGGTCGTGATCCTCGTAGCCGGTGCTCATCATCGCGCCGCCGAGCGCGAGGTTGACGAGGTCCGCGGCCGCCCAGTCGCGCCAGGGGCCCGTGAGCCCGAACGGCGTGATCGAGCACCACACGAACCCTACGTGATCCGCGAAGGTCGTGTAGCCCGCCCCGAGCGCGTCGAGCACGCCGGGGCCGCTGCTGTCGATCACGACCTCCGACCATCCGACGAGCCGGCGCCAGAGGTCGCGGCCGGTGTCGGTGCCGAGGTCGAGCGTGACCGAGCGCTTGCTCGTGTTGCGCGCGTGGAACGAGAGCGAGTGGTTGGGGTCCGGGCGGTCCGCGACGAAGGGGCCGATGTGGCGCGAGCGCGCGCCGCTCGGCGGCTCGACGCGGATCACGTCCGCGCCGGCGTCCGCGAGCAGCTTCCCCGCGACCTCGCCGCGGTCGCCGATCTCGACGACGCGCAGGCCCTCGAGCGGTCCGGGACGGGGGTCGGCACCAGGTGTCGTCATCAGACCGCCGCCTCCGTCTGCAGCTCGACCACCTCCTCGACGGAGTAGTCGAGTACGCGCGTCAGCACGTCGAAGGTGTCCTCGCCGAGCAGCGGCGCGCCGCGATCCATGCGCCAGCGCGCGCGCTCGAACGCGATCGGGATGCCCTCGAAGCGGTGTTCGCCGAGCTCGGCGTGCGGTGCGGTGCGGTAGAAGCCACGCTCGCGCAGCTGCGGATCGCGCTCCATCTTGTCGTCGGTGCGCTGGCAGAGGCCGGCGGCGACGCCGCGCGCCTGCAGCGCGTACATCAGCTCGGCCGCGTCACGGTCGCGCGTGCGTTCCGTGATCGCCGCGTCGAGCGCCCCCTGATTACGCACGCGGTCCTCGTTCGTCGCGAAGCGCGCGTCCGAGGCGAGCGCCGCCATGCCGAGCTCCTCGCAGAGCCCGCGCCACTGCGCGTCGGTCTCCGCGACAATCGCGACCCAGCGGTCGCTCAGCTCGTCGTCGCGACAGCGGTACGTGTGGTGCGGGGCGATGGCGGGGTAGCGTGAGTGGTTTCCGATGCGCACGTAGTCGCGACCGTTGATCTGGCGGTCGAGCACCGGGATCCCGCAAAGCACCATCCCGGTCTCGATCTGCGAGATGTCGATGTGCTGACCTTCGCCGGTGCGCCGCCGGTGGTGCAGTCCCATCAGGATCGCGATCGCCCCGTAGAACCCGGCGGTGTGGTCGAGGTACGAGAAGCCCCAGCCGGCCGGCGGCTGGTCGGGCATCCCCGACATCTGCGTGCATCCGGAGACCGCCTGCGCCGTCGGCCCCCAGGTGACGTAGCTGTTGTCGCGGCCGAGGTGGCCGTACCCGGAGAGCGAGACGTAGATGATGCGCGGGTTGAGCTGTTGCAGCCGCTCCCAGGAGAACCCCATGCGGCCGAAGGCCCCGGCGCTGTAGTTCTCGACGACGACGTCGGACTGCGCGATCAGGCGCTCGACGACCTCGCGGCCCTTCGGATGGTGGAGGTTCGCCGTGACGCCGAGCTTGTTGCGGCTGAGGTTCGAGTGGAAGCCGCTGCCGTTGTACGTGGGGCGCTCCGAGTTCGACTGGAGGCCGATCCGCATCGAGTCGAGGTAGGACTCGTTCTCGACCTTCACGACCTCGGCGCCGAGGTCGGCGAGGATGCGGGTGGCCTGGGGACCGGCGACGATCCATGAGAAGTCGCACACGCGGATCCCCTGGAGCGGCAGCGGGCGCAGCCCCGCCTGCGGCTGCGCCGTGGGAGTGGCAGCGTCCGTCACGGGATCCTCCTCCGAGGGTCTGACTTCGGACGGGATGATACCGGCCTTCGCAAATACGGACGGGTTACACTCGCTGGCGCGAAGGAGGTGGGTCGCGTGGTGCGCCGCATCGAGGAGTACCGGCTCTACGGGGCGATCCGCCGGCAGCCCGAGGAGCTCGAGCGGCTGCTCGCCGAGCCGGCGCCGGTGGAGGCCGCGGCCGAGCGGCTCCGCGGCGCGCGGCGCGTGTTCACGATCGGCATCGGCACCTCGTCGAACGCGGCCGCGACCGCCGCGTGGATGCTGCGCGCGGCTGGGCTCGACGCGCAGCGCTGGTCGTCGCACGACTTCGCCTCGTACGCGCCGGCGCTCGGGGCGGAGGACGCGGCGATCGTCTTCACGCACACGGGCCGCAAGCGCTTCTCGCGGCGCTCGCTCGCGGTGCTCGCCGAGCGCAGCGCGCGCACGGTGCTCGTGACGAGCACGGAGTCGGCGCTGGGCGAGGGCGACCTCCCCACGGGGAGTGTCGTGCTGCGCACGGTCGCGCGCGATCCCTCGTCGATGTTCACGGTCTCGCACTCGGCGGCGATGCTGCTCTCCGCGCGCGTGGCCGACGCACTCGCGCCGGGCAGCGTGGGCGACCTCGCCGCGGTGCCGGGCGGTGTGCGCAAGGCGCTCGCGCTCGAGGCGGAGGTGTCCGCGCTTGCGCGCGCGTGGGCGGGGGCGCCGGCGATCGTTGCGCTGGGCGCGGGGCCGCATGAGCCCTCGGCCCACGAAGCGCACATCAAGGTCGCGGAGGCTGCGCGGCGCGCGGTGCGGTCCTACGCCGTCGAGGAGTTCCTGCACGGCCCGCAGGTGCAGCTGCGCGCGCAGGAGTCGTTCCTCGTCTTCGCGGGCGAGGGGCCCGGGCTCGCGCGCACGCGCGAGGCATGCGCGTTCGTGCAGCGGCTCGGCTGCCCGCTCGCGTGGGTCTCGCCGGCGGAGGCGCCCGACGGCGCGGCCTGGCTGCGCATCGCCGACGTCGGCGAGTGGCTCGCGCCGATCGTCGAGGTGGTGCCCGCACAGCTGCTCGCGGGGCACCTCGCGGCGCTCGCCGACGTGGACGGCGACAGCTTCCGCATGGACGACCCCGAGTTCCGCGCGGCGCGCGAGGGCCTCGAGCTCTAGCGGGCGCGGTAGGCGGCGGGATGACGAACGAGATCGCGATCCCCACCGAGCGTGGCGAGGTGCGCGCGCTCTTCGACCCGCCCGGGCACGACTGCCACGCGGCGGCGATCCTCGTCGGCGGCGCCGACGGCGGGTTCGAGGGTCCCGCGGAGTCGCTCTACCCAGCGCTCGCCGCGGACCTCGCCTCGATGGGGTGCGGGACGCTCCGCCTCGATTTCCGTATCCACAAGTTCCCGAACGACGTCGACGAGGGCGTCTACGACGTGCGCGCCGGGCTGGCCTACGTCGAGCGGCTGGGGGTGACGCGCGTCGCGCTCGTGGGGCACTCGTTCGGCGGGGCGGTCGTGATCGACGCGGCCGTGGGGTCGCCCCAGGTCGCGTGCGTGGCCACGCTCGCGACGCAGACGGCCGGCGCGCAGCGCGTGGGGCTGCTCGCGCCGACGCCGCTGCTGCTCATCCACGGGCTGAACGACATCCGGCTCTCGCCGGAGTGCTCGCGGCTGCTGCACCGGCTCGCGGGGGAGCCGAAGCGGATCGTGCTGCTGGAGGGCGCGACTCACAGCCTGCGCCAGCGGCGCGAGGACGTGCGGCGTCTGCTCCTGCACTGGTTCGCGCACCTGCTGCGCCCGGCGGCGCCGGCGCCGTGACCGCGCGCCCGGCGGGCTACTCAGGCACACCGCTGCCGCGAAAGCTGGGCGTGGCGCCGGGCCACCGGCTCGCGTTGCTCGGGGCGCCCGACGGGTTCGACGAGACGCTCGGCGAGCTCCCGGAGGGCGTCTCCCTGCGTCGCGCCGCGCGCGGCGGCGCGGACGTGGTCGTCTGGTTCGTGCGCCGGCGAGCGGAGCGTGGAGCGGGTCGGGCGCGCGATCGCGC
>VGNK01000082.1 GCA_016866055.1 Chloroflexota bacterium
CCGAGCGGCTGGAGGCGGGCCTCGCGGCGCTGCGGGCGGCAGGGCTCGGTGGGGAGGCGCTGGCGCTCTGCGGCGAGCTCGCGGGCGCCGCCGTGGGCCGCGTTGCCTGAGGTTTCGGCCCCGCCTATCATCGCGCCCGCCGCTGCGGGTGACCGCACCCGCGGCGGGGTGCGCAGAGCGATCGTTGCCGATCAGGTTCCGGACGTCTCCCCGCTCCGGAGCCGCTCGAACGCAGACCCGGGTTCCCCCGATCAGCGCTGGCGGAGTCGATGAAGAAGCAGACGATTCGCAACGTCGACGTTCAGGGCAAGCGTGTCTTCCTTCGCGTCGACTACAACGTCCAGTTCATCAACGGCCAGATCCTCGACGACCATCGACTGCGCGAGTCGGTGGCCACGATCTGGGCGCTCCGCGGCAACGGCGCGAAGGTGATCATCTGCTCGCACCGCGGGCGACCCCACGGCGAGGTCGTCCCGGAGCTGAGCAACCGGCCGGTGGCCGAGCACCTCTCGACGCTCGTCGAGGAGCCAATCGCGTTTGTCGACGCCTGCGTAGGCCCGAAGGCCCGCGCCGCGATCGAGCGGATGACGCCGGGCGACGTGCTGATGCTCGAGAACGTGCGCTTCCACCGCGAGGAGGAGGAGAACGACGCGAGCTTCGCCGCCGAGCTCGCCTCGCTCGCCGACGTCTACGTGAACGACGCGTTCGGCACGGCGCACCGCGAGCACGCCTCGATCGTCGGCGTGCCGCGGCACATCCCCGGGGTGGCCGGGCTGCTGCTCGAGCGCGAGGTCGACTACCTCTCGCGCGTGAGCGAGGACCCCGAGCGCCCGTTCGCGCTCGTCCTCGGCGGCGCCAAGGTCGCGGACAAGATCGCGATCCTGCAGCACCTGCAGAGGAACGCCGACGTCGTGCTGATCGGCGGGGCCATCGCGAACACGTTCCTCAAGGCACAGGGGATCGACGTCGGCGCCTCGCTCGTCGAGGACGACCGCATCGACACGGCGCTCGAGGTGATGCGGCAGGCGGCGAAGGGGAATCACCTGCGGCTCGTGCTGCCCCGTGACGTGGTGATCGCCGACGGGCAGGGCGAGAACGTGCGCACGGTCTCGGTGAACCGCGTGCCGCCGGGGTTCCGCATCCTGGACGTCGGCCAGAGCACGCTCGACGACTTCCGCGCGGTGCTGCAGAGCGCGCGCACGGTGGTCTGGAACGGCCCGATGGGGCTCTTCGAGCGGGAGCCGTTCGATCACGGGTCGCTCGAGGTGGCGCACATCCTCGGCGCGATCAAGGCGACGACCGTGGTGGGCGGCGGCGAGACGGCGGCCGCGGTCGCCCGCGCCGGGGTGAGCGACCGCATCTCGCACGTCTCGACCGGCGGCGGCGCCTCGCTCGCGATGCTGCAGGGCGAGGTGCTGCCGGGCGTCGACGTGCTGCTCGACGTGCCGGAGCCGGCGGCGCGCGCCCGCTAGCGGGCGCGACGCGCGATGCAGCTCGACCTGATCCGGCGGCTCTCGGTCGAGGCCGACACGAAGGTCGTCCTCTGCGTGCTCGACGGGCTCGGCGGGCTGCCGGGGCCGCGCGGGCGCACCGAGCTCGAGGAGGCGCGCAGCGACCAGCTCGACCGCCTCGCCGAGGAGGGCGCGATCGGGCTCACGATCCCTGTCGGCCACGGGATCACGCCGGGCTCGGGGCCGGGCCACCTGGCGCTCTTCGGCTACGACCCGCTCGAGTACGACATCGGGCGCGGGGTGCTCGAGGCCACGGGGATCGACTTCCCGCTCGGCCCCGACGACGTCGCCGCGCGCGGGAACCTCTGCACCGTCGACACCGAGGGGCGCATCACGGACCGACGCGCCGGGCGCGTGGCGACGGAGGTGACCGCCGAGGTCGCGAAGCGGCTCAGCACGATCGCGCTGCCCGGTGTGGAGGTGTTCGTCGAGCCGGTGCGCGAGCACCGCTTCGTGCTCGTGCTGCGCGGCGAGGGCCTCTCGCCCGCGCTCACGGAGACCGACCCGCAGCGCGAGGGCGTGGCGCCGCTCGCCTGCGAGGCGACCGCGCCCGAGGGGGAACGCACGGCCGCGCTCGTCAACGAGTTCGCCTCGCGCGCGCGCGAGCTGCTCGCCGACCGCGAGCAGGCGAACGCGGTGACGCTGCGCGGCTGGGCGAAGCGGCCGGAGCTCCCGCAGATGCCCGACCTCTGGAAGCTGCGCGCCGCCGCCGTGACCGTCTACCCGATGTACCGCGGCCTCGCGCGGCTCGTCGGGATGGAGGCGCTGCGCGGCGGCGACTCGATCGAGGGGCAGATCGCGATCGTACGCGAGCACTGGGACCGGTTCGACTTCTTCTTCATCCACCACAAGGGCACCGACGCGGCGGGCGAGGACGGCGACTTCCGCCGCAAGTCGCGCGCGATCGACGAGTTCGATGCGGCGCTCGCGGGCCTGCTCGACCTGAAGCCGAACGTGCTCGTCGTGACCGGCGATCACTCGACGCCCGCGACGATGGCGGCGCACTCGTGGCACCCGGTGCCGCTGCTGATGTACGGCGATCACGTGCGCATCGACGACTCGCACCACTTCTCCGAGACGGAGTGCGCGCGCGGCGGGCTCGGTACGATCCCGGCCAAGGACGTGCTGCCGCTCGCGTTCGCGCACGCGGGGCGGCTCGCCAAGTACGGCGCCTGACGCAGCGCCGGCCCGGTCGAAGGGAGCGCGCGCTGAGCGAGCGGACGCCGGTCGTCGGCGGCAACTGGAAGATGCACACCGACCGTGCGCGGGCGGAGGCGCTGCTCGGCGCGCTGCGCGTCGCGCTCGACGGCGTGGCGGGGGGCGGCCTGGAGGTCGTGATCTTCCCGCCGGCGCCGTGGTTGCCGCTCGCGGCGGACGCCTTCGCGGGCAGCGCGCTGCAGGTCGGCGTGCAGAACGTCTTCTTCGAGCGCGAGGGCGCGTTCACCGGCGAGGTGAGCGCCGCGCTCGTGCGCGGCACGGCGACGTGGGCGCTGGTCGGCCACTCGGAGCGCCGGCACCGCTTCGGGGAGAGCGACGGCGACACGACCGCGAAGCTGCGCGCGGTGCTCGACGAGGGGCTGCGCCCGGTGCTCGCGGTCGGCGAGCTGCGGGAGGAGCGCGAGGCGGGGCGCACGCGCGCGGTGCTCGAGCGCCAGCTGCTCGCCGCGTTCGACGGGCTCGCCGCGCTCCCGCCCGGCTTCGTGGTCGCCTACGAGCCCGTGTGGGCGATCGGGACGGGGCTGGCGGCGACGCCGGAGATGGCGGAGGAGGCGTGCGCGATCGTGCGCGGCGTGGTGCGCGCGCGCTTCGACGCGACGACGGCGGAGGCCTGCCGCGTGCAGTACGGAGGATCGGTGAACGCGGGCAACATCGCGGGCTTCGCGGGGCGGCCGGGCGTGGACGGCGCGCTCGTCGGCGGCGCCTCGCTCGACGCGGAGGCGTTCGCGGGGATCTGCCGCGCGGTCGCGGCGGAGCGCGCGGCGTGAGCGGCCCCGCCGCCGGGCGCCACCTCGTGGCGCTGCTCGGCGCCACCGCCTCGGGGAAGACCGCCGCTGCGGCCGCGATCCGCGAGCGACTCCCCGTGGAGGTCGTGTCGGCGGATTCGCGGCAGCTCCGCCGCGGGATGTCGATCGGCACGGCGGCCCCGACCGAGGCGGAGCTGGCGGCGGTCCCGCACCACCTCGTCGGCATCGTGGAGCCCGACGCGCGGCTCACGCTCGCCGACTGGCTGCGGCTCGCCCGCGAGGCGCTGGACGGCATCTGGGCGCGCGGCGCGCTGCCGCTGCTGGTCGCGGGGACCGGCCAGTATGCGTGGGCACTGCTCGAGGGCTGGTCCGTGCCCGAGGTACCGCCCGACCCCGAGCGGCGCGCGCGGCTCGAGCGCGTCGCGGCCGAGGAGGGAGCGGGCGCGCTGCACGCGCGGCTCGCCACACTCGACCCGGCATCGGCGGCACGCATCGACCCCGCGAACGTGCGTCGGGTCGTGCGCGCGCTCGAGATCGCGGAGGCGACGGGGCGGCCCGTGCCGCCGCTCGAGCGCACGCCCCCCGCGTTCGGCTGGCGGGCGGTCGGGCTGCGCCGGCCGCGCGCGGCGCTGCGCGCCCGCGCCGATGCGCGGGTGGCGGCGATGTACGAGGCGGGGCTCGTGGAGGAGACGCGCGTGCTCGTCGCCCGCCACGGCCGCGACTTCGAGGCGCTGCGCGCGATCGGCTACGCGGAGGCGCTGCGCGTGAGCGACGGCGAGCTCTCGCTCGAGGAGGCCGTCGAGCGCACCCGCGCCTCGACCCACCGGCTCATCCGCATGCAGGCCACGTGGTTCCGCGCCGACGACCCGCGCATCGCGTGGGTGGACGGGTCCGACCTCGCGGCGTTGGTGGCCGCTGTTGAGGCTGCCGCGCGGGCGCCCGTACCATAGCCCGCATGTCGCCTCTCCCCTTCTGGAAGATGCACGGGACCGGGAACGACTTCGTGCTGATCGAGTCGGACCGGTCGGACGACCCCGGCTGGCCGGAGCTGGCCCGCGCCGTGTGCGACCGCCACTTCGGCGTGGGCGCCGACGGGCTGATCTTCGTGCTGCCCTCGCGGTGGGGCGACCGCAGGATGCGGATTTTTAACGCCGACGGCTCCGAGGCGGAGATGTGCGGGAACGGCATTCGCTGCTTCGTGAAGTACTGCCTCGACCGCGGGCTCGTTGAGGCGCCGGACGGGGTGATGCACGTTGAGACGATCCCGGGGGTGCTCGAGGCGCGCGCGACGTTCGCGCCGGACGGCACTGTGGCGAGCGTGCGCGTCTCGATGGGCGCGCCGAGCCTCGCGCCGGCGAGCGTCGGCGTCTCGATCGAGGCGCCGCCGCCGGTGACGGACCTCCCCGTGACGGTGCACGACGGCCGCGAGGATCACACGATCCCCGTGGCGCTGGTCTCGATGGGGAACCCGCACGCGGTGACGTTCATCGACGGCTCACCGCGCGAGTATCCGCTCCACGACCTCGGCCCGCTCGTCGAGCACCACGAGCTCTTCGCGAACCGCACGAACTTCGAGGTCGTGCGCGTGCGCGATCGCTCGCACGTCGAGATGCGGGTCTGGGAGCGCGGCGTCGGCGAGACGCTGGCGTGCGGCTCCGGCGCGTGCGCGGTCGTGGTGGCCGCGCGCACGCTCGGGCGCGTCGACGACGCCGTCGAGGTGACGCTCCCCGGCGGGACGCTGCAGATCGAGTGGGACGGGACGGGCGAGGTTGCGCTCAGCGGGTCGGCCGCGCGCGTCTTCGTCTCGGAATGGGAGCAGGCATGACCTCTCGAGAGACCCAGGCGCGCGTGCCGCAGATGCGCAACGTGCCGCTCCGCCCGCGCGCCTGGCGCGCGCTGCTCGAGACCCCGGGCGCCGCGATCGCGGAAGAGGAGGGCGGCCAGGTCGCGCTCGTCCCGCAGGACGGCGAATTGCACCTCTACTGGGCGTTCGACTCCGTCGAACAGATGCGGCGGTCGTTCGCGCCGCTCTTCGAGATGCTGAAGCCTTCCATCAAGGAGGATGCCGCCGACTACGTCGTGCTCAACCTCGTGGAGGTGCACGGCAAGGAGTGGCTGGAGCCGATCCTGCGCGATGCGGACTTCGAGTTCTTCGCGGAGTGGCTCGAGATGGCGCACCCCGCGCTCGATCCCAACAGCGTGCCCGAGTTCCCCGCGGGGGTGACGATGCGCCGCGCGAAGAAGGGCGACCTCGCGTGGGTGCGCGAGATCTGGGCACAGGCGTACGGAGACGTCGCCGACGGTCCGCGCGCGATCGCCGAGGCGGTCGATTCCGCGTCCTGGATCGGCGTGCTCGAGGGCCCCGACGGCGTGATCGGCTTCGCGGCGAACGGCGCGGTCGAGGAGGCGCAGGGCCGTGTGCTCACCGCCGCGGTGGCGCCGGAGGCGCGCGGGAACGGCTTCGGCACGCTCCTGCTGCGGGCGGCGGTGTACCAGCTCTCGACGAAGGACGCCCGCGCCGCGACCGTGATCGCCCGTCCGGATGTGCCGCAGGCGCTGCGCACCTGCAGCGCCGCCGGCTTCCGCCCGGGCCGCGCCGGGCTCGAGTACCGCCGCACGACGGACGAGGACGCCATCCACGAGAAGCGCGAGGCGCGTCGCCTCGCGGGCGTGAAGGCGCGCTTCGGCGACTGGCGTTGACGCGGCTGCGCCGCGCCCACCGACCCTGCTGACCGGCCCGGCACCCCACGCGAGGGAGGACCCATGAAGCTCGCGCAGCGCGTCGAGCGGCTGCCCCCGTACCTCTTCGCCCGCATCTCCGAGACCATCGCGAAGAAGCGCGCCGAGGGCGTCGACGTGATCTCGCTCGGGATCGGCGACCCCGATCTGCCGACCCCGGGGTACCTCATCGAGACGCTGCAGCGCGCCGCCGAGAAGCCCGCGAACCACCGCTACCCGGAGTCGGACGGCCTCCCCGAGCTGCGCCGCGCGGTCGCGCGCTGGTACCGCGCGCGCCACGGGGTCGAGCTCGACCCCGATGAGGAGGTCGTGCCGCTGATCGGCTCGAAGGAGGGCATCGGGCACCTGCCGCTCTGCCTGATCGACCCGGGCGACGTCGCGCTCGTCACCGATCCCGGCTACCCCGTCTACGCGATCGGGACGATGTTCGCCGGCGGCGAGACCGTGAGGGTGCCGCTGCGCGAGGAGGACGGCTGGCTCCCGCGGCTCGACGAGATCCCCGCGGACGCCGCGCGTCGCGCGCGCATCCTCTGGCTCAACTACCCGAACAACCCCACCGGCGCGGTCGCGGACCTTGCGTTCTTCGAGCGCGCCGTCGCGTGGGCGCGCGAGCACGACGTCGTGATCGCGCACGACCTCGCCTACGCGGACGTCACCTTCGACGGCTACGTGGCGCACTCGATCCTCGAGGTGAACGGCGCGCGCGACGTCGCGATCGAGTTCAACTCGCTCTCGAAGTCGTTCAACATGACCGGCTGGCGCGTGGCGATGGCGGTGGGCAACCAGCGCGTGATCGACGCGCTCACGCGCGTGAAGACGAACCTCGACAGCGGCATCCCGCAGGCGATCCAGGAGATGGCGATCGCGGCGCTCGACGATCCGCGCGACTCGATCACGGAGCACAACCGCATCTACGCGCGGCGGCGCGACCGCGTGGTGGCCGTGTTGCGCGAGCTCGGGCTGCGCCTCGAGCCGCCGAAGGCGTCGCTCTACGTGTGGGCGCGGCTGCCGCGAGGCGAGCGCTCGAGCGGAGAGTTCGCGGCGCGACTCGTCGACCAGACCGGGGTCGTCGTCACGCCGGGCGCGAGCTACGGCGCCTCCGGCGAGGGCTACATCCGCATCTCGCTCACGACCCCGGACGACCGGCTCGAGGAGGCGCTGACGCGCCTCTCGAAGTTCGCGCGCGGCGCGCCGGTGCTCTGAACGCGGGCGCACCGCCGGTTCCGGCGGCGGGTGCCTACCCGCGGACGGGATCCGTCCGCGGTCACACTCGCCCGCCTCCGGCGTGTCGGGGCGCCGTATAGTGGATCGGTGACCGCGCGCCGCGTCCTCCACCGGGCCGGCGGATCGAAGGAGCAGGCGCCGATACCTCGAAAGCGACCGTATCCGCGGACCCCGGACCTCGCGTCGAACGGCCCGCGCGGCCCCTCGGCGGGCGCGCGCGGCTCGCTCCACACCACGGCCCCACCCCAGGAACGCGCGTACCTCGTCGCGGTCGATCAGCGCGGCGATGCGGGCATGGCCACCGAGGAGTCGGTCCGCGAGCTCGGACGGCTGGTGCGCACCGCGGGCGGCCGCGTCGTTGGGCAGTCGATCCAGCGTCGCCTGCGGCCGGACCCGGCCACCTACATCGGCAGCGGGAAGCTCGACGAGGTGAAGGAGGCGCGCGAGCGCAGCGGCTACTCGATGGTCGTCTTCGACGATCCGCTCTCGCCGTCCCAGCAGCTCAACCTCGAGCGCGCGCTCGAGGTCAAGGTGCTCGACCGCTCCGCGCTCATCCTCGACATCTTCGCGCGGCGGGCGCGGACGCGTGAGGCGGCGTTGCAGGTCGAGCTCGCGCAGCACGAGTACCTGCTCCCCCGCCTGCGCGGGCAGTGGCAGCACCTCGAGCGCATGGAGGGCGCGATCGGCTCGCGCGGACCCGGTGAGACCCAGCTCGAAACGGACCGCCGGTTGATCGGCGGGCGCATCGCGCGCCTCAAGCGGCAGATCGAGGCGGTGCGCCGGCACCGCGCGCTGCAGCGCAGCCGCCGGGAGCGACAGGGCATCCCGGTCGTGGCGATCGTCGGCTACACGAACGCGGGGAAGTCGTCGCTGATGCGCGCGCTCGCGGGCGCGGACGTGCTCGCCGCGGACGCGCCGTTCGCCACGCTGGACCCCGTGACGCGGCGAGTGGGGTCGGGCGCCGGGGCGGCGTTCCTGCTCACCGACACCGTCGGCTTCATGCAGAAGCTGCCCCCGCAGCTGATCTCCGCCTTCCGTGCGACGCTCGAGGAGCTCGAGCAGGCCGACCTGCTGCTGCACGTCGTCGACGTCACCTCGCCGGCGGCGGCCGCGCAGGCTCAGACGGTCGTGGAGACGCTCGCGGCGCTCGGGCTCGCCGACGTGCCGACGCTCACCGTGCTGAACAAGGCGGACGGGCTGCGGCGCGAGGACGGCTCGCCCTGCACGTCCGTGGCCGAGCTCCCGCCGCCGCGCGCGCTGAACCCGCTCGGGCCGCGGGACGAGGCGCTCTGCACCTCCGCCACCGAGGGGTGGGGGATCGACGCGCTGCGCGAGCGGCTGCTGTACGAGTTCTTCGGCACCGAGGCGCACGCCGCGCGCGACCGGGTCGTCGCCGCACGCGAGTAAGGTCCGGCGCGCTACCCCTCGACGAGCTCGCGCAGCGCCTGGAGCTGGGTCATCCCCCACCCCTGCTCGAAGCCCGCAAGCAGATCGCCCGGACTCTCGCCGGTGCGCTCGAACCCATGGTGGAAGAGCTCGACCACGGTGCCATCGAGGGCCGGGGTCAGCCGGATCGTGATCGACGACGGCGCGCGCCAGCCGCGACCGAGCCAGTCGTTGTCGAACGTCAACTCTCGAGCCGGCTCGAAGTCGGTCACCGGCCCGCCGAACCGCAGTGGAACGGAACCAGATCCCCCCGCGGCGGTCTCGACGCGCCCGCCGACCCTGGGCTCGTACGCGACGAGCGCGTGGCCCTGCCCGAACCATCGGCGCATCCGCTCCAGGCTCTCGAACTCACGCCAGACTCGCCCGGGGCTCGCGCGGATCCAGACGCTGCGCCGCACGGCGAAGGCGCCGATCGTCGCCGCCATCGCGCACCCCCTCCCTCGCGACCCCAGCCTACACGCGGGCGGGAGCGGCACGGACGGAACGGTCCGGGAGGTCAGCGCTCGCGCTCGCACACGATCGCCGCGGGCCGTCCGCGCACGCGCGTGAGCGCCACCGTGCGCACCCCGTCGCCGCGCAGCTCGGCGTTGAGGCGCCGCTCGAGCGCGTTCGTCTCGACCGGCGAGCCGCGGCGCATCACCTCGACGCGGCCGGCCCCGAGCTCGGCGAGCCGCGCCGCGAGCCGGCGCTCGCCGAAGGGGAGCCAGGCGTCGACGCGGAAGCGGCGTGCGAACGGCGTCGCGACGGCGGCGTCGCTCGAGAGGTACGCGACGCGCGGGTCGAGCTGCCACGCGTGGAGGTCGCGCGCGAGCGCGCGCACGAGCCCGGCGCGTCCGACCGCGGGATCGGGGTCGTAGAGGTAGCGCCCCGGCTCGCCGAGCGAGGGGGGCGCCGGATCCGGCTCGCCGCCGCCCGTCGTGACGGCACTCGACGCGAGCGTCGCGCCGGCCGGGAGCACGGTGGCGCGTCGCGCGGCTCGCGCGAGCCGGCCGAGCCACGCGACCGCCTCCACGAGGTCGCCGTCGACCGAGAGGAACTCGAGCTCCACGTCCGCAGGCAGCAGCGCGGGATCGATCCCCGGCGCGAGCTTGATCCCGGCGCCGGGCAGCGCGACGGCGAGCGCCAGCGCATCGGAGAGCGAGGGCGACCAGCGGCGCGGGTCGTGGATGCGGCCGCGCCCGTCGCGGCGCGCGGGGTCGAGCCAGGCCGCGTCCACGTCGGCGGGCAGCGCGATGGCCCGCACGTCCGCGAGGCGCACCTCGACGCGCCCGGCGAGCCCGCGCGCGGCGGCGTTCGCCTCCGCCATCGCGGCGCGCCCGGGCTCGGCGTCGACTGCGAG